>DAOVWR010000114.1 GCA_030636545.1 Mycoplasmatota bacterium | reverse complement strand
TTTATTGCTGAAGGAGTACATCTCGGAAGACAAACGTACTCTGCCTATCAGAAATTAGAAACAAATGAAAAAGTAATAATTGGGATTAAGGGAGGATTTTTATTAAATGCTCCGTACGTAAAGGAAACATTAATAAAAGAACTTGATAAGTTAAAAATAAATTATGAAATTTCAAAAGAACAAGTAGAACCTGTTGTTGGGGCGTACTACTTAGCTCTCTTGAATATATCAAAGGGGTGACATAATGGTTGATATAAGTAAAATCACGACTGAGAAGAGAAATGAGAATACTAAAAATATTGATATCGCATCAACTTGTGAGATTTTAAAACTTATTAATAAAGAGGATCAAAGTGTACCACTAGCTGTTGAAAAAGCGATTGATCAAATCGCTTTGGTTGTCAATGAAGTTACTGATACTTTTGTGAATGGTGGAAGACTATTTTACTTAGGCGCAGGAACATCAGGGAGACTTGGTGTCTTAGACGCAAGTGAAGTTCCACCAACATTTGGGGTAAGTAATGATATGGTTATCGGTATTATAGCTGGTGGAGACAAAGCTTTAAGATTCGCAATTGAAGGCGCAGAAGATTCTAAAGATGAAGCTATTAAAGATTTAAAAGCTTACAACTTATCTTCTAAAGACTTTGTGATTGGAATTGCCGCAAGTGGGAGAACTCCTTATCCAATAGGAGCGATTGAATATGCTGCTTCTTTAGGTTGTAATACAGCCTGTATTACAACTAGTTATGACTCAGAAATTGCCCAAGTTGCTAAGTTTCCAATTGAAGCTATCACAGGATCTGAACCATTAACTGGATCGACAAGAATGAAGAGTGGGACAGCTCAAAAACTAATTCTTAATATGATCACAACAGCTGCTATGGTTAAAATTGGAAAAGTATATGAAAACCTAATGATCGATCTTCAGATAAATAATGATAAACTTATCTCAAGAGCCCAACAAATTATTATGGATATTACCGGAGTAAAAGAAGATGTTGCTGTAAAACATTTAAATAAATATAAGAATGTTAAATTTGCAATATTCAGTATTATTTCAGGAGTAGAAGAACTAGATAAGATTAAACATTTACTTAATGAAAGTAATGGAAATATTAGAGAAGCTCTTAAGAAGTTATAAGAGTAAATATACTAATAGATTTTGGAGTGAATAAAAATGAGAATAATTGTCTGTAAAGATTATGATGAAATGTCGCAGAAAGCTGCGGCAATCGTTATTAAAGAATTAATTTTAAACCCAGAAATGAATATTGGGCTAGCAACAGGTTCTTCACCAATCGGACTTTATAAGAACTTAATTGATGCTTATGAAAAGAAAATAATATCATTTAAGGATGTTAGTACTTTTAATTTGGATGAGTATGTTGGAATTGAAAGAACACATCCGCAAAGTTATTATTCTTTTATGTATGAAAACTTATTTAAGTATATTGATATTCAAGAAGAGAATATCAATATACCTGATAATGATTTATCAAGAATTGATGAGTTATCTACAGATTATGATAAAAGATTACTTGGTAAACAACGTGATATTCAAATATTAGGTATCGGAAAGAATGGTCATATTGGTTTTAATGAGCCAGGGGCATCACTTAGTAATGAAACATTCATAACTGAGCTTAATGAACAAACAAGAATTGATAATTCAAGGTTCTTTGGTAGTTTAGAAGATGTTCCTAAGTTTGCGATTACAATGGGTATAAAAAATATCATGTATGCTAAGAAGATAGTCATGATTGCTTCAGGTGAAAGTAAAGCTAAAGTAATTAATGAGGCATTTAACGGAGCTATTACTACGGAGGTTCCAGCATCTATTTTACAACTTCATCCTGATTTAGTTTTAATTGTTGATGAAGAAGCAGCGAGTAAAATAGAAAATATTGATTTTCTTAATCGTTTATAAAATAATTCAAAATAGCTTATTAGATACTTATATATAATATAGGTATCTTTTTTTCTGTTTCTGTAATTAATTATAGTGATATATCTTTTATTTCTCATTGTTAAGAGCAATACGGGAGTGTATAATTAAATTAAAGAGGAGGGATACCCTTGATTAAGAAGATAAAAGCTAGATTATTAAAGGCGAGAAGCCTAGTAAGTATTAAAACATATAAAAGACCGATGTTATTTGTAATTATGTTAATGGTTTTTATTAATATTGGTATATTATGTATTGCTGCATTTATAGCATTATTAATTGATGATACATTTACGAGTTTTATTGATGCTTTTGCTAATGGTAGTTTAAAATGGCTCTTAACACCTAATGCTATTTTAGAAATTGAAAACCCCAACACACTCTTCTTAGCAGCTCTAGTATTAGTTGTTGGAATGGTCTTATTCACAGGAACAATAATCGCTTTAACTACTAACTTAATAAAGGATTATTTCCAAAAAAAGAAAAGTGGATCTGGGAAGATCTACTTAAGTAATCATATCGTTATACTTAACTGGAATAATAAAGTCCCTGAATTAGTCGCCGACTTATTAAATGTTGAAGATGAAAGTGTTACATTAATGATTTTAGCAAACATTGATAAGTTTTATGCTGAAAAGCAAATCCTTAATGCTGTTAATAACATTAGTAATAATGGTAAAGAATTGCCAAAACTAAATATTTTAGTTAAAAATGGTGATCCTTTAATCGCTTCTGATTTATCAGATATATCGATAGAAGAAGCAATCACCATTATCATCATGAATAAAGGAACTTATGAAATCATTACTAAAGATATGTCTAAGAGTGACTTAAATGTTATTAAGACAATCCTAAACATTGGAAGAATAAACTTCACACATAAACCGCCAATTGTCGCTGAAATTAAAAGAATTGAAAAGAAAGAAAAAATTGAAATAAGGTCTAGGGTTGTTCATACCTTAGATAATCATAAACTACTTCCCATCTGCTTTGATCGAAGACTAGGGCAAATTATTGCGCAAACAATAATTCACTCTAAGATGGAAGATGTTTATCTATCTTTATTCTCTTTTGAAGGATCAGAAGTATATTGTTTAAAAGATACTAGTTTTGATGAGTGTTTAAAAACTCATTCTGATTGCGTACCTCTGG
>DAOVWR010000086.1 GCA_030636545.1 Mycoplasmatota bacterium | reverse complement strand
TAAACATAATTATTATATGAAGAAACAATACTAGTAATATCTTCTGTATCTTCAATAGGGATAATGGTAATTACGTAGTCCCAAGTTCTTAAATCATGGATAAATACCAATGTATCTACTGGACCATCTGTTGATTTATACCAGTATCCATTATCCATATATTCATAATCGGATAAATCAATTAAATTAGAAGAAAGTTTACTCACTTCTTGTTTTACAATAGTGTTATCTTCAAACATGTAATTTAGGTTATTTGGTTTATTAATTTGAATTATTTTTCCATCAAAAGAAATACAATCTTCTTCGGAACAAGAAATATTACTATCATAGACATTCCCTGAAGATGAATTAATAGACATTGGACTATATAAATCATCATTAACATTGTAAAGTTTGATAACGAGTGATATTGCTTCATCTAGAGTATATGTGTAGTTATTATCGGGAACAATAACTTCGTAAATATGCGATGTAGCAGTATCTTCAACAATAATTGTATAATCTGTATAAGAAGGAATTAATATTCTGAAGTTAACATTGACAACAACAGAATAGGCATTTCTTTGAGATGTAAAATCATACATTTCATCATAATAATCATTTTCAGGATCATTCATCTTGTCAACATATGATATTAAATCAGCATGAATATCATTAAATTCTTGTTCTGTATAGAAATTTTTAAAGAATTGAGAATTAAGTAATGATTGTAGAAGGAAGAATGTTGAAAATACTAAGATTATTGTAATAATTAATTGAGTCGATATGGATTTTGATCTGAATAAGTTGATTATCATTTTTTTAAAGTTTGGAATTTTGGGTTTGCGTGGTGTTCTTTCTTTACTCATCTAGCACTTCAAACCTGTATCCTACGCCAAAAACAGTTTCAATATAATAGGCTTTCTCACCTAAAAACTTTCGCAGTTTTTTAACATAAGTGTCAACTATTCGATCTTCAACGTAAACATCAATACCCCAAACTTCATCAAGAAGTAAATTTCTAGAACAAATTTTTCCTTGGTGTTCTAAAAAGTATTTTAGTAAGTCATATTCTGTTTTTGATAAATTAACTTCAATATCATCTATATAGGCACGGTGAGTATCTAAATCCATTTTGATACCCTTAACCTCAAGTAATCCAGAAGTTTGATTACTATATTCCGGATTATTTATTCTTTCTAATAAGTTTCTTACTTTTGCGACAAGAATTTTTGGATTAAAAGGTTTTGTGATATAGTCATCTACTTTTAAAGAATAACCTTTTAAGATATCTTCTTCTTCTGATAATGCGCTCATCATTATAATAGGGACATTAGATGTCTCTCTAATTGTTTTCGCAACATCCCAACCATTAATATTAGGCATCATTATGTCTAAACATACTAAATCAACTCTATTTTTACTAAATAACTGGAGTCCTTTGAATCCATCTAAAGCACTCAACACATGATATTTTTCTTTTAAGAAATAATTAGAAACTATTCTATTTATAGTTGGTTCGTCTTCAATGATTAAGATTGTTGTTTTATCCATAATTACACCTCTTTAAAGATATTATATAATATTAATGTGAATATTTAAAGAATTGTAATCGTTATATACTTTACTAATTAGGCATTTAGTAATACAATTATTTTTATAAAGGTGATAGTATGTATGAAGTAATAGTAATTGGCGGAGGACACGCCGGGAGTGAAGCCGCATTAGCTAGCGCTAGATTAGGTAACTCAACATTGTTAGTAACAGGAAATATTGAAATGATAGCTTCAATGCCTTGTAATCCATCAATTGGTGGACCAGCAAAAGGAATTGTCGTAAGAGAAATTGATGCACTTGGAGGAGAAATGGGTCGTAATACTGATAAGACTCAAATCCAAATGCGTCTTTTGAACATATCTAAAGGACCAGCTGTTAGAGCACTCAGAGCTCAAAGTGATAAAGTTCTTTATTCAAAAGAAATGCAAAATACTATTCTTAATCAAGAAAATCTTGATGTAGTAGAAGCTTATGTTGATAAATTAATTATGGAAGACAACAAGGCAAAAGGTGTTATTCTTGAAGACAAAACAAAATATTTTAGTAAAGCTGTTATTATTACTACTGGAACATATATGCAAGCATTAATATTAGTTGGTAATGATGTAACAAAAAGTGGTCCAGATCAACAAAAATCATCACAGGGATTGAGCCCTCAATTAAGAGAACTGGGATTTGAAACAATAAGACTTAAGACGGGAACTCCACCAAGAATTAAAAGAGACTCAGTTGATTTTTCTAAAACAGAAATACATGAAGGAGATAAGGTTAAAAGATTTTTTAGTTTTGATAATATTAGTTATTATGAAATTGAAGATCAATGGCCTTGTTATTTAACGTATACACATAAAGGTACACACGAAATAATTAACTTTAATTTGGAAAAATCGGCGATGTATAGTGGAAATGTTTCAGGAGTTGGACCGAGATATTGTCCATCAATTGAAGATAAGGTTGTTCGGTTTAGTGATAAAGATAGACACCAAATATTTCTAGAACCAGAAAGCCAATTTATTGATGAAATTTATGTTCAAGGATTTTCTACTTCTATGCCACACGATGTTCAAGATAAAATGTTAAAAACGATTCCTGGCTTAGAAAATGCTGTGATAGCTAAATACGCATATGCAATTGAGTATGATGCAATTGATTCAAGAACACTATACCCAACACTTGAAAGCAAAGACTATGAAGGATTATATTTTGCCGGACAAGTAAATGGAACTAGCGGATATGAGGAGGCGGCATGTCAAGGATTGATGGCTGCGATTAATGTTGATTTAAAGTTTAAAGGAAAAGACCCTTTTGTTTTAAAACGAAGTGAAGCATATATTGGAGTTTTAATTGATGATTTAGTTACAAAAGGAGTTAATGATCCATATCGCTTACTAACATCAAGAGCGGAATACAGACTTTTATTAAGACACGATAATGCTGATATTAGACTAAGAGAATATGGTTATAATATTGGACTTATCAATCAAGAAAGATATGATTTATTTTCTAAGAAAAAAGCAAATATTGAAGAATTAAAACGATTATTGAAAGAAAAGAATATTTATCCAAATAAAGAGAATAATGAATACTTGCTAAATATTCATTCAACAATTCTAAAAGATAAAACTACTGCCTCAGCTCTTATTAGAAGACCGGAAATAAAAATTGAAAATACGGGGCTTTGGGTCAACATTAAAAAATTTAGTCTAGAAGAATTAGAACAAGTAGAAATAGATATTAAATATGAAGGATACATAAATAAAGCAATGAAACAAGCTAGTAAATTATTGAAAATGGAAGATTATTCTATTCCTAAAGATATCGATTATAGTATAGTTCAAAATCTAGCTCTTGAGGCTAGAGAAAAACTAATTAAAATAAAGCCGCTTACTATTGGACAAGCTTCAAGAATTAGTGGAGTGAATCCTGCTGATATATCAATTTTATTAGTATACATCAAGTCAAAAAAATAATAGTCTCTTCGCGTGACTATTATTTTTATATTATTTTAAAATATATCTATATTATGGTAAAATATAGACTAGGTGGTAATAATGAAAGATAGATTTATGAAGATGTTAGAAGCATTAGAGATAACCATTACAGATGAGAAATATGAAAAATTTATAACTTTTTATGAATTACTTGTTGAGTGGAATGAGAAAATAAATTTAACTTCAATTACTAATTTTGAAGATGTCTTTTTAAAACATTTTTATGATAGTCTATGTTTGGTAAAAGGCGTAAATTTGAATCAACAAAGTTTATTAGATGTTGGGAGTGGAGCTGGATTTCCAAGTATCCCATTAAAAATAGTATTCGAAGATCTTAATATTACGATCATCGATTCATTGAATAAAAGAATTAAGTTTTTAAAAGAATTAACAAAGAGCTTAAATATTGAAGTTAGACTTATACACGGTAGAGTTGAAGAACACAAATTTAGAAATCATTATGATATTGTCACAGCTAGAGCTGTCTCAAATATGAGAGTTCTTGCTGAGTTATGTTTACCTTTTGTAAAAGTTGGAGGATTATTTATTGCTCTAAAAGGACCAAAACATAAAGAGGAATTTGAACAGAGTAAAAAAGCTGTTAAAATACTTGGCGGAAAGCTTCTGAAGACAATTGAATATGATATTGATAATCAGAAGAGAGCCTTAATTCTAATCAGTAAAATCACAAGTTCAGATAAAAAATATCCTAGAGTATATGGTAAAATAAAGAGTAACCCTTTATAGAGGTGGTTAGATGAGACAAGAAACAGATAAGTATCAATTTCCACAGTTAGAAATATATAAAGAATCATTAGAACTAATTCACTTAAAAAGAAAGATAATTATTTTTAACTTACTTGTCTTTATTTTAGCAGGAGTAGTTTTATATTTTTTAATAATGCTTAATATTGGAACAGATGTGATGGTATCAACAATGCTAATGTTTATTGTGCTATTATTAATAAATATCGCATTTTATTCGTATGATAAAGATCATTATAACAATCTAAAGATAGCTATGTACATTAGTACATTAGGACTTTACGTGATTTCTGTTAGTCTTATACTTAGATTTCAAACTCCAAGTATGTTTACAGCACTATTTTTAACATACGCAGTTACTTCGATTTATCAAGATTATAAGGCAATGATACTTAGTAACTCTGCTTTGTTTATATCTGGGACACTCTTAATTTTAAGATTTCCTACAATTTTTGAAATTACAGGAAATACTGAAGCTCAAACATTCTTTATTCTAGTATTCTTGATTGTATTTGTGGTTTTATTATCTTTATCGTCATACATTCTTATTAAGAGAAAGACGTTCTTTTATAATCAGTTAGCTCAGATTAAAGAGTCTGAGATTAGAAATATGGAATTATTGCTAGAAATTGAAAAAATTAAAGTTGGGAAAACACTTAACTCAAAAGATTATTATGAAAATCTTAAAAGTTTTTCCAAACATCTATCTAAAAAAATTGGCATAGAAAACGTATTTGAGAGAAAGATTGAATTGTTAAAAGACTTAAAATCAAAAGATATGACT
>DAOVWR010000121.1 GCA_030636545.1 Mycoplasmatota bacterium | reverse complement strand
TATTAACTAGATTTGTGATTTCTTCCAAAATCGAGTCTTTACTTCGACTTCTAACTGGCCCTCTTGCATAAGGAATGATACAGTATGTACAGAAGTTATTACAACCATCTTGGATTTTAAGGAAAGCTCGCGTATTTTCGGTAAAGTTTGTTACTTTTACTTCATCAAAGACACGATACCTTGATATATCTGATACTTCTTTAATTCTTTCACGTTCATTTAACACCTTATTAACTAAAGGAAGCAAATGCTCGCGATGTTTAGTGCCAATAACGATATCAACTCCATCAATTAGGAATATGTCATCAGATGATAACTGAGAATAGCAACCCATGACCGCAATTACTGCTTCAGGGTTTATTTTAATAAGTCTTCTAATTGCTTTTCTACTTTTAGAATCAGCTGAGTTGGTTACTGTGCAAGTATTAATTATATATACATCCGCAAAGTCTTTATGGCTTACTCTTTCAAAGCCATTACCTTTAAATAATTCCCAAATACTTTCTGATTCATAGGTGTTTACTTTACAGCCTAATGTATAAAATGCTATTTTCATTTTCTCACCTTCTTACTACTTGATTATCAATAATATCTTACCATAAATTAAAAAAGATTACACAAAGTAATCTTTTTTTCTTTTAGTTTTTAATAGCGTGTTTGAATTTATCCCAAATACTAGAACCAGTTGTAAGATCTGTTTTAGATAATTCATTAAATAGTTTTTGTTGTTGTCTAGTTAATTTATTTGGAGTAACAACATTAATTATAACGTGTTCATCTCCGTTTCTTTTCGATCTAACATTTGGTGCACCCTTTCCTTTAAGACGGAATGTTGTTTTACTTTGGGTACCTGCGGGTACTTTTAGTTTAATGTCACCATAAGGTGTTGGAACTTTTATTGTGTCACCCATTGCTGCTTGGGCGAATGTAATTGGTACTTCTATAAGTAAATCGTCATTATGTCTTTCATATAATGGATGTTTCCTAACATCAAATAAGATATATAGATCTCCTGAAGGACCACCATTATAGCCTTTATTTCCATAACCTTCTAAACGAATTTGTTGACCAGAATCAATTCCTACTGGCACCTTAACTTCAATTTCTTTGTTGTGTGATTCAATCCCTTCACCATGACAAGTCGTACACTTTCTAGTAACTTCTTTTCCTTTACCATTACACTGTGGACATGTCGTTTGCGTTCTTGTAGTACCAAAAAGTGATTGTTGTTGAACAACAATAGTCCCTTTACCATTACAACGACTACATGTTTTAACATCTTTTTTAGAAAATGCTCCAGAACCATGACAAGTGTGACATTCTTCATGGACTGTTACTCTAATGTGTTTTTTAGCTCCAAAAATTGATTCTTCAAAGGAAATGTTCATTCGTTTTTGAATGTCTTGTCCTTTACGTGCACGGTTTGATGTACGAGGACTTCCTCCGCCACCAAAGAAACTTGAGAAGATATCATTTATATCAAAATCGAAACCAGAACTTTGGAAGCCTTGGCCTTGATTTGCTTGATGTCCGAAGCGGTCATATTGACCCTTTTTTGAGGAATCACTTAATACTTCATATGCTTCTTGAACTTCTTTAAATTTAGCTTCAGCATTAGCTTCGCTAGATACATCTGGATGATATTTTTTTGCAAGTGTCCGGTAGGCTTTTTTAATATCCGGTTCACTTGCTCCTTTATCTATACCTAAAACATCATAGTAATCTCTTTTGCTCATAATTACACCTCAATTTATGATGAAATGAAGCAGATTTACTGCTTCATCTCATTATTTATAGTTTAAACTTCTTCGTATTCTGCATCAACAATGTCGTCATCGTTATTGCTTTCTTCTTGTTGTTCTGCTCCATTAGCATTTTGAGCTGCTTCTTGTGCTTTTTGAGTTTGCTCATATGCTTTTGTAGCTAAGGCTTGAGCCATTGTATTTAATTCTTCTTTTAATCTTTTAATTTCATCTAAGTCAGTACCTTCTAAAACTTTTTTAAGTTCTTCACTTTTTTCTTCAGCATCTTTTTTCTCATCTTCTGAAATATTGTCAGATAAGTCTGTGATTGCTTTTGATGTTGCAAAGATTAATTGATCTGCTTCATTTCGTAAATCTGCTTCTTCTTTTAATAGTTTATCAGTTTCAGCATTTTCTTCAGCATCCTTAACCATTTTATCGATTTCAGCATCTGATAAACCTGAATCACTTTGGATCGTGATACTTTGCGATTTTCCTGTACCTAAATCTTTTGCTTTTACATGAACTATTCCGTTAGCATCAATATCAAATGATACTTCGATTTGTGGGACACCACGTGGTGCTGGTGGGATATCCGTTAATTGGAAACGTCCAAGTGATTTATTTTGGTTAGCCATTGGTCTTTCACCTTGTAAAACATGTAAGTCTACGGCTGGTTGATTCGCAACTGCTGTTGAGAATATTTGTGATTTAGCTGTTGGAATAGTTGTATTTCTTTCAATAAGTTTAGTAAATACTGAACCTAAAGTTTCAATTCCAAGTGATAATGGTGTAACGTCTAATAATAATACATCTTTAACATCACCTGATAATACACCAGCTTGAATTGCTGCACCCATTGCTACTACTTCATCAGGATTAACTGTTTTGTTCGGTGCTTTACCTAGTTCACCTCTAATTGCATCTTGAACAGCCGGGATTCTAATTGAACCACCAACAAGTAAAATTTGGTGAATAT
>DAOVWR010000073.1 GCA_030636545.1 Mycoplasmatota bacterium | reverse complement strand
GGTGTAGAAGTAGAGAAATATAATGTAGATTATGATGTAGTTAAAACTAGAAAAGAAACTATTGTAGCTAGTCAAGTAAATAATATTATAACATCACTTAAAAAGCTTGGTGTAGAGTTAATTGAAGGAACAGCTTCAATTGTTTCCTCATCAGAAGTGGAAGTAAATGGAGAAATAATTAAAACTAAAAATATTATTATTTCTACTGGATCTGTCTCCAAAAGAATTTCTTTTAAAGGCAGCGATTTACCGATCATTCATGACTCAACTGATATATTATCATTAGAAGTATTTCCTAAAAAAATGGTAATTGTTGGTGCTGGTGTAATTGGTTGTGAAATGGCAACAATCTTTAATTATTTTGATTGTGAAATTACTTTGGTTGAATATGAACCTGAAATATTACCTCCGCTTGATAAAGACATCAAAAAACGCGCTCGTAATTTATATAAGCGCCAAGGTATAAAAATGTATACTAAATCTTCATTTAAGTCAGTTGTTAAAAGAGCCGGAGTTTACTACGCAATAGTTGAGAGTAAAGGTGAATTAGTTGAAATTGAAACTGATTACGTTTTATTAAGTACAGGTCGTGCTCCTAGTTTTGGAAACTTAGATTTAGATAGTTTAGGAGTTAAGTATTCAGAAAATGGTATTTCTGTGAACGATAACTTCCAAACTAATATTAATAATATCTACGCTATTGGTGATGTAACTGGCATCTTGATGTTGGCTCACAAAGCCACATATGATGGTTATAAAGCGGTTAGTCATATATTAAACAACGAAATGAAAATTAACTTTGATCAAGTTCCTAGTGTTGTCTTTAGTTTTCCGGAAATTGCGACAGTAGGAGTTACTGAACAGGAGTTAGAAAATCAAGTTTACCGAACTAATAAGTACTTGTTTAAAACAAATGCTAAAGCACAGTGTTCAAATGAAACAGATGGATTTATAAAGATGATTGTTGATAAAGATGATATTTTAATAGGTTGTCATATTATTGGTGTTCATGCATCGGATTTAATTCATGAAGTAACAGCAATAATGTATAAAAATATTAACATTAATGAATATAAAAACATTATACATGCTCACCCAACAATTAGTGAAGTGGTGGGGGAGTGTATTAAAGGATTTCAATAAGAAAAGGCATTAAAAAAATACTTCTATACTCTAGTAAGTATGAGGTGTTATAATTGATTTCTCAGCATTTTATGAAAAAGAAGAAGTAAGCTAATTAGCTTACTTCTTTCTTAATATATTCATTTATTTCGTTTATTAATTCATCATACATTTCGGCTTCTTTAACTTTTCTTTTGATTTTACCACCAACAAATATAAGCCCTTCGTTTTTACCGCCAGCAATTCCGATATCGGCAGCTTTTGCTTCCCCTGGGCCATTAACGGCACAACCCATAACGGCGACCGTAATATTTGAATCGATAGTTTCTAAGTATGCTTCGACCTTATTCACTAGATCAAACATATTATATTGGATTCTTCCACATGTCGGACAACTAATTATTTTAGGTTTAACATATAATCCTAAAGCACTGAGTAATTCTTTTGCAACTTTGATTTCTTCAATTGGATCAGTTGATAAACTTACTCTAATTGTATCGCCAATTCCTTCATATAGTAAAATACCTAGACCAATAGAACTCTTTATTGTACCACCAAATAATGTTCCGGCTTCGGTGATTCCTAGGTGCATCGGGTAGTTAAACTCACGTGATGCCATCCGATAAGCTTCAACAGTTTTAGCAATATCACTCGATTTTAAAGATATAATAATGTCTGTGAAGTCAAGTTCTTCAAGTAAATGAACATGGTATTTAGCAGACTCAAGCATTCCTTTAGCTGTAACACCGTATTTTTCAATAATATGTTTTTCTAAAGATCCACCATTGATTCCAATCCGAATGGGAATATGTTTTTCTTTACACTTATCAACAACTTGTTTAATCCGATCTTTATTACCGATATTACCGGGATTAATTCTAATTTTATCGATGCCGTTATCAGCACAAACAAGCGCTAAACGGTAATCAAAATGAATATCAGCAACTAAAGGTACAGTTACTTTTTCTTTTATTTCCTTGATTGCTAATGCGTCTTCCATATCAAAAATAGCTAGTCTAACAATAGCACTCCCAGCAGTTGCTAGAGTATTTATTTGACTAACAGTTTTCTCAATATTTTTAGTCTTTGTAGTGGTCATTGTTTGAATAACAACATTATTACTTCCACCGATTGAAATATCTTTAACAAAGATCTTTTTTGTAGTAGTTCTTCTAATCATATTATCACCGCTTTAATTATACATTAAATAGGCAAAAAAATATAGATATGTATTGCTTTTTATCGAAAATAGTGATATATTATTAAAGAGTTTTGTTAGGAGGAATATATATGAGAACACATTTTACTTTAAGATGTACGGTTTGTAAAAGCGAAAACTATCGTGCGCATAGAAATAGAAAGATCCATGCTGAGCGTATGGAAACAAAAAAATATTGCCCGAAATGTAAAACACACACATTACACAAAGAGAAAAAATAACAAAAAACTTCTTTCAACAAGAAGTTTTTTTAATTAGGAGGTATCTTAATGAAAAAATATATTTATGGCATTGATGTAGGTGGTACAACAGTTAAGATTGGGCTTTTTAACCTAACTGGTGAGCTGCTGAAAAAATGGGAAATACATACAAAAACAGAAAATAAAGGTGAAGCTATTTTATCGGATATTTATAATTCAATAAAAAATAACGATATTAAATTAAATGAAGTACTTGGATACGGGTTTGCAATTCCTTGCCAAGTAGTTGATGGAATAATTTTAAACGGTGTTAATATTGATTGGGAAGGATATGAATTAAAGAAAATCTTTTCTAAATTAGTAAATAACAATAATATATATATAGAAAATGACGCAAACGTAGCTGCTCTAGGAGAAACATGGAGAGGCGCTGGAAGTGCTTTTGAAAACAGTGCAATGATAACCGTTGGAACTGGTGTTGGTGGTGGAATCGTTGTTGGATCTAAAGTGGTTGAAGGAGTACACGGTTCAGGTGGCGAAATTGGTCATATTAGAGTTATTCATGAGAATGGATTGAGATGTAACTGTGGAAATACAGGTTGCTTAGAAACAGTTTCAAGCGCCCCTGCGATTAAAACTGCATTTAATTCTCTATTACATTCAGGAAAATATGATTCGATATTAAAAGATACTAAAAATATAAGTGTTAAAATGATTTTTGCTGCAGCAAAAGAAGGCGACCTACTTTGTCTAGAAGTTATTGACAAAACTGCTTATTATTTAGGATATGCTTGTCAAATATTAAGTGTTATAACTAATCCTAATGTTATTATCATTGGTGGTGGAGTTTCAAATGCTGGACCTTTCTTCATTGATAAAATTAGAAAGAATTTTATGGAAATATCTTTTGAAACAGTTAAAGATACTTTAATTGTTCAAGCAACACTTGGAAATGATGCTGGCATCTATGGTGCTGCCGCACTAGTAATAAATGATTAAAGCAATAGTTAACGACTTCACAGAAAATACTTATATTGTTAACGAAAAAAGAGACGCTTATATAATTGATCCCGGAACTAACTATTTAGAAATTAAAGAATACTTAGATAAAAAGAATTTCACAGTTATCGGAATTTTACTAACTCATGGTCATTTCGATCATATAGTTGCGGTAAATAAGTTGGTTAGTGAATATAATACAAAAATAATGGTTCATGAAAAAGAAAGAGATTTCTTATTCGATCCAAACTTAAATTTATCAGGTTTAACATATGAAAGATTTATAGTTAAGAATAAGTCTTCAGTAGTTACTTTTACAGAAACTGATAAATTCAAACTTGGAAACGACGTGATCAAAATCATTGAAACACCAGGACATACGAGAGGTAGTGTTTGTTTTAAATATAAAAACTTTTTATTTAGTGGAGATACATTATTTAAAGGTACAATAGGAAGAACAGATTTACCTACTTCAAATACACTGGATATTCAAAAAAGTATCAAGAAAATAATTAACAATTCTAGTGATAATACTATTGTGTATCCAGGACATGGGCACTTTACGACCATCCTAAATGAAAAATACTCAAATCCCTTTGTTAAAGCATAAAGCAGCTTAATTCAAGCTGCTTTTTATTTTTAATAAATATTTTAGCACTCAACACTTGACACTGCTAAAAGTGTAGTGTATAATGTTGTTAGCAGTTAAAACAAAAGAGTGCCAAAAGAGGTGAGTTTATGCTTTCAAAAAGACAAGAAATTATTCTTAAATTGATCGTTGAAGAGTTTGTGAAAAGTGCCGACCCTGTCGGTAGTAAAACTTTGGCAAGGTTACTTAATGTATCATCTGCGACAATTAGAAATGAAATGGCAGGACTAGAAGAACTGGGGTTGATTGAAAAAACTCATACATCAAGTGGGCGTGTTCCAAGTGATGCTGGATATCATTATTATATTGAAGAACTTTTATCAACAAATGATAATTATACAGAAAGTTTCAATGTAATTGATGAGCTCTTTAGTAATAAGGAAATGAAACGTGATGAGGCTATTAAACAAGCAATGAACTTATTAAGCCAACTCACAAACTACACAACTATCGCACTTGGGCCTAGTGCTTATGGCTCGAGAGTTAAGAAAATTGAATTAGTACCTTTATATGATAATGTTTCAATTTTGTTAGTTATCACTAATTTAGGACATGTTGAGAGTAAGCAAATAACAATTCCTGAAAATACTGATATGGAAGAAATGAAAAGGGTAATTGAAATCTTTAATGATATTTTATTTGATTGTCCAATTTCCAAAGTAAGTGAAAAACTACATTATGAAATTAATGAACACAAAATTAAAGAAATATTGATTTACAATAGTACAATTATTGAAACATTCTTGGAAGCTTTTACTAAGTTTACACAAAGTAAATATTACTTATCAGGACAAAGCAATATGTTATATCAACCTGAGTTTAGTGATGTCAGTAGAGTTAGAGAATTATTATCATTCTTTGAGAAAAACGATATTTTCAGTCTTGTGGAAGACACAACTAAAACCGGATTAACTGTTAAGATTGGAAAAGAAAATGCGATTAGTGCAATGCAAAACTGCACAGTTATCACAGTTCCCTATGGATTTGGTGGTAATGAAAAAGGAACTATCGCAGTTGTAGGACCGACGAGAATGGAATATCAAAAAGTAATTCCATTAATAAAATATTTGGCGAAGCATATGTCAAAACTGTATAAGGAGTAAACCATGACGAAGAAAAAAGACAAAGAACAAGTTGAAATTGAAGAAACAAAAAAAGAAGTTGAAGAAGAGATAATCGACGCAGTAAAAGAAAAAACACCTGAAGAGATTGTCTTAGAATTAGAAGACAAAATAAAAGAATTACAAAATGCACTATTGAGAGAAAAAGCAGATGTTCAAAATATTAAAAAACGTTTAGAGAAAGAAAGAATTATCGAAAGAAAATATGCAGCAATGAGTGTTTGTAAAGGTTTATTAACACCACTTGATCATTTTGTCTTAGCTTTAAAGCATGAGACAACAGATGAAGCAAGCGAACAAATATTTCAAGGATTCAAAATGATTAAAGAGCAATTAAGCAAGGCTTTAGAAGATGAAGGTGTTAGTGTAATTGACGCCTTAGACGAAGAGTATGACCCAAATTTCCATCAAGCAATAATGACTGAAAAAGTCGAAGATAAAGAAACAAATGTAGTGCTAGAAGTACTGCAAGAAGGATATATGTTTAAAGATAGAGTAATCAGACCCGCAATCGTAAAGATTAGCGAATAATAAAGGAGTGTAATAATATGGGAAAAATTATTGGAATTGATTTAGGAACAACAAATTCATGTGTCGCTATCATGGAAGGTGGCGAAGCAAAAGTAATCGCTAACGCAGAAGGTGTGAGAACTACACCATCAGTAGTGGCATTCAAAAACGGAGAAATCCAAGTAGGAGAAGTAGCTAAAAGACAAGTAATTACTAATCCTGATACAGTATCATCAATTAAAAGAAAAATGGGAACATCTTATAAAGTTAAAGTTAATAATAAAGAATATACACCTCAAGAAATCTCAGCAATGATT
>DAOVWR010000042.1 GCA_030636545.1 Mycoplasmatota bacterium | reverse complement strand
AATATCTTTTAATGTCTTACTAATAACCTGATCTGACAACGTTAGATCGTCAATTACATCAAAGTTATAGTATTTTAAATTAACACCAGTACCAGATCCTATTTCTAAGATTTTTTTACTTGCTCTAGGGATTAATTCTTTTCTTGCTTTCTTTATCCCCATCGACTCCAAAGGATACATAAATACATCATAAAATGATACCATCTAACCACTTGCTTTCTACTAATTCTTACTCTAATTGTAACTTGATTAGACTATAATTGGGCCATATATGCTTTTTTTATAGAAATGCGGTTTTAATACTTGCATTTTAAATATAATGTGTTATTATTATACGTGCTGAAAAATCTAACAGATTGGAGGACTTAATTATGGCAAGAGAATGTTACGCAACTGGTAAAAAAGGTATGAGTGGAAACAACCGTTCACACTCACTACATACAACTAGAAGAAAATGGAAAGCAAACCTTCAAAAGGTTAGAATCGTTGAAGAAGATGGTACAGTAAAAAGAGTGCTTGTTTCTGCGAGAGCTTTAAGAAGTGGACTAGTTAAAAGAGCATAAATAAAAAATATTAGCCGATTATATCGGCTCTTTTTATACAAAAATTAAGAAAAGCACTCAGTCGAGTGCTTTTTTTATGATTCATCTTGATGAATAACAAGTAATAATCCTTCACTGAAGGAAACAACTCCTTCACCTTCATTAGAAATACATAAAGGATCATCAACAAGTAACTTAAAGTTACGTTTTTCATAGAGAAAATCCTTTATTGTTAAGTCGATTATATCTTCTAAAGCAAAAAATGAAATATACTTATATTTATTCTTAATTAGATGAGTTCCAGGTTTCAGGGCATACATTAGAGCTTCTTCAGTTTGTATCGAAATACTGCCTAGTCTAAGCAAACTAAAATTTGCATAACTATGATCAAACCTTCCACCCATAGCACCATATATAACAATTCTTTCATAGTCAATTTCTAAAACATCTTCAATTGCTAAATACAAATCCGTGTAGTCTTTTCTGGCTCGAAATTTTTTTGTTACTACAGCTACTTCTTCAATATTTTTGTATTCTTCTTCCGTAACGCTATCGAAATCACCGATAGCTAAATCAATCTTCATATTGTTTTGTAATAAAAGTAATGCTCCGTGGTCTACTCCAACGATGTATTCTTCTTCATCTCTTGAGTAGAGTTTATTAAAATCATAAGTTAACGGACCAGCAAATATTTTAACAATCATCTTAGTGCCTTAATTTTTTCACTAGGATTATTACTATTAAAAACATAGGAACCAGCAACTAACACATTAGCTCCTGCTTCTTTACATAACAATGCAGTTTCTTGATTTATACCTCCATCCACTACAATTAATAACTCACTATTAAATTTATCTCTTAAAGCACTTATAGCTTTAATTTTGTCTAAACTACTAGTCATAAATTTCTGGCCACCAAATCCAGGTTCGACACTCATTACCAATACTTGGTCAATCAAAGGTATAAACTCAGATATAGTATCTACACAAGTATTTGGTTTTATTGAAATACCTACTTTAGTTCCTGTATTTCTAATCATTTTGATGATTTCTAAAGGATTACTTGTTGCTTCAATATGAAATGTGATTCTATCACTACCTGCTTCTATATAGTTTCCTAGGTATTTAGCAGGATCACTGATCATTAAATGAGTATCAAGAACTTGTTTTGTGTATTTTCTAAGTCCTTTTACAACAATCGGTCCAATCGTAATATTCGGCACAAAATGACCGTCCATGACATCAATGTGTAACCATTCAGCATCCTTAACAAGTTTAATTGATCTTTCTAGATTTCCAAAATCTGCGGAAAGTATTGACGGTGCAATTTTCATAGTAATCACTTCCTATACATTGGTTTTGTAGTTCTTATTTCTTCCATAATTAATTTATAATCATAGTATCTTTCTGGTAGTACATTTCCTAATTCTAATTCTTTTTTAACCTTGCATTTAGGTTCATCTAGATGTTTGCATCCTCGAAACTTACATTCATTAGATAATTCAAAGAAGTCAATAAAACAATCTGGAACATCTTCTTCTTTTATATCAAAGAAATCAAGTTTTGAAAAACCCGGAGTATCGGCAACTAACCCACCAAACAATTCATACATTTGCGAATGTCTTGTGGTATGTTTCCCGCGACCTAGCGCTTTTGATATTGCATCAGTTTTTAAATTTAATTTTGTATCTAGTACATTCAGTAAACTAGATTTACCAGCACCAGTTTGTCCGGCAAAAATACTAATCTTATCTCTAAATAATTCTTTAAATTCATTAGTTCCTTCAAGTGTTACTGTGCTTGTATAAATAACATGATAATATTTCTTATAATATTTAATCTTATTCTTTAATTTATCAAGTTTTTCTTTATCCATTAAGTCTGTCTTTGTAACGACAATAATAGGGATAATACTTTCATGTTCAATTAGCAATAAGAAACGATCTAATAAGTTAAAACTAAAATCTGGCTCCACACAACTATTAATAATAATTGCTTGATCAATATTTGCGAGTGGAGGTCGATTTAAAATGTTTTTTCTTTCCAGTATTTCGGTAATGAATTTTTCGTCAAAAATCACTCTATCTCCTACTACTGGGCTCTCATTAGTATGACGAAACTTCCCACGAGCTTTCAGCTCATGCGACATCTTCGATTCATCTCTCACGGTATATAGTCCACCGATCAATTTAGTAATTAATCCTTTTATAATAAAGCCTCCTAAACTTGAGACATTTTTATTGCTTTATGCAATTGGGATAGCAATAATGAAACTACTCATTCCATAAACTAAATATCCACCAATCACAATTATATCTATCTCTTTATTATTATAACCTATAACCTTAAATAATGATATATTATAGAAATTATCTTCACTTAACTCTTTCTCAGAGTAAATAGAATTTTTTTAATATTCCTTTAGCCAATCGTCTTCTTTATTTATTTCAGTTGTTTGAACTAGTCTTTCATCTTTTATATGTAAATAGAATTCAGCAATTGCTTGCTCCATATAAGGTGCTACATAAAAGAGTAAGATTCCAAATGTAAATATTGAAAGAAAAATCCATCCGATAAATGAAAGACCAAGCACGAATAAGTTTGCCTTATGTCCATCCATCATTTTCATACTTTGGCCGATTGCCTCGTTTGGTGATAAATGTTTAAAATCAGGGTCTTGTAATATATAGATTGTCATTGCGTAAGAGAAAGCTTTAATTATCCCCGGAATTATTAACAATAAAAACCATAGAAATATATATATACTTTGTAATATTAATGTTCCTAATGCTCTTCCATATTCTAGCGAATTAAATGCTGAAAAGATATCACTAAAATCTCCTGTTTTTCCTAGTGCCATGTTGTAATGAAATCTTGCATACCCAACATTCAAAGGTAATAATACTAATGCAATAATCATCCCTATTGTTCCTAAAGTATCATCAAAGTAGTCTAAAGATGATAACGATGTTACTGCTCCTACAATTAACATTGCTGCAATTGCTACTCCCCAGTTTCCTGTTAAACTGCTTCTTGCTCTACTTCTTAAATAACTATAATCCATTCCTCTTCCTCCATTTTATGTTTTTTTGCTTCTTAGTTGCCCGCATGCAGCGTCGATGTCTCCGCCTTTTTCTCTTCTTAAAGTTGTATTGATTCCTCTACTTTTAAGTTTCAAATAAAAGGCATTTGCTCGTTCTTCACTACTACCTTTCAAGTTAAACTCTACTACATCATTGTATCTTATAAGATTTACATAGCAATTAATTCCTCTAAGTAAATCTGATAATTCATTAGCTTGTTTCAATTCATCATTGATATGTTCTAATAATATGTATTCAAAAGTAATTCTTCTGTTTGTTATTTCAACATATTCTTTGGAAGCTCTTATTACTTCTTCAATTGGATATACTTTATTAATTTTCATTAGTTTTGTTCTTACTTCATTGTTTGGAGCGTGCAAGCTGATTGCTAAGTTCACTTGTTTAGTCTCTAAGCTGAATTGTTCAATTTTAGGAACAATCCCGCTTGTTGAAACAGTAATGTGTCTAGCGCCTATTTCTAGCCCATATGGAGAATTGATAATATCAATAAATTTCATTGTTTTATCATAATTATCAAATGGCTCACCAATCCCCATTACTACTACATGGCTAACTCGCTCTTTTGTAATTTGAGCTACCTTTAAAACCTGTAATACTATTTCATAAGCTTCTAAATCTCTTTTCTTTTTCTGGAGTCCAGAAGCACAAAACGAACAACCAATATTACAACCAAGTTGGGTTGTAACACAAACACTGTTTCCGTAATCATGTCTCATTAAAACTGTTTCAATAAAATTATGATCCTCAAGTTCAAAAAGAAATTTTTCAGTTCCATCTTTTGATACTTGATGTGTGTTTACTATTAAATTAGAAAAAGTAAAGTTCTCAACCAGAAAACTTCTTAGATCTTTACTTAGATTACTCATCTCATTAAAATCTAAAACAGCTTTTTTATAAATCCATTCAAATACTTGTCTAGCATTAAATTTCTTAAAATTAAAGCTAACTAGTAATTCTTCTAATTCACTTAGTGTATAATCATATATTTTTTCCATAAACTCACCTATTTAATCTATTTTTATATTTTCTTTAGTAAAGAAAAATCGGCCTACTAAGCCAACTTCTCTCATTGTAAATATTATTGATGTTTTTCAAGATTGAATTGACTAATCTTGTCTAACAATTCAGTCATCTTGTCAAAAGCACCATCAACATCATAAAAATCATAGAGATATATCATTCCGTGTGGCATTGATTTAAAGGTTAGTTGACATTTGACATCTTTACCTAACTTTAATTTTTGAAGTTTTCCAAATTTATACCGTGCTATTCCCATAAATAAATCTTCATCAATTAGTATTTCTGGAGTTTTATTTAATCCGAATTTTTGAAGCGAGATATAATTTATTTTATCTTCTTCAATCGATAGTAATCCAAACTCACCTTTAAGGTTGACATCAAGCACAGTCCCCTTAGTAACTGCCTTAGAACGTTTACTTTCAGCACCATTGTTTGTCATTACTCTAATTCCGTAAATAATTCCATATGAAAGTAAAAACAAGACGATACTCCAAATGAATGCTTGTAAGGGATTTGATAGTATTACTAAAACAAAGAAAACAATCCCAACAATAGCACTATAGTAAAATGCGAGTCTTCTATCAAGTCTCTTTCTGAATTCAAGAAATTTATTTAAATCAACAATACGCATAGTGATTCCTCCTATCATACACAATATATATATTATACATTATATATTAGAAAAACCCAAATAACCGTTTAGATACATAAAAAAAGAAGTCATGAGATTTCCTCATAACTTCTTCTAGTTATTAACTATTTTTGATTTCCGTTTTCTTTTTTCATATTAGGTAAGAATGGAACTAATCCTAAGGCAATTAAGCCGATTCCTAATTGAATTAAATTACCAGGTACTCCCGCAATTGCTGCCCATCCTACTCCAAGTATAACTGATTCAAAGAAAAAGTATCCGAACAACATTACAAATGATCCTAAAACTATTGCTATAATGTTTTTGATTATATTAGTCCCTTGTCCTTTTTTATCTTGGGCAATAAGACCAATTACAAAGCCCATTACTCCTCTAACAATTAATGTTGCAGGTGCCCAAACAAACCAAGCACTAAACAAATCAAACAACATCATTCCTAATCCACCTGATATTGCTCCATATTTCTTTCCATATTTTAAAGCAATACTAAACATGGCGATATTACCAAGATGAATTAATCCACCACTAATACCAGTTGTAGGTATTTGAATAAAATATGTCGCTACAAAGACTATCGATACAAAAAGTCCACCAAAAACGATTTGTTCTGTTTTTCTAGATCTCATTTTTAATCTCTCCTTTTATTTAACTCTCTAATATATTATAATAAAAGAGTGTAGCTATTAAAACATACAAAAAATATTATTTTGAGGTGGTCACATGGAAAAAATGAATATTCCTTTATACCAAAGACTCTATGAAGATATCAAGTACAAAATTAGAAGAAACGAATACAAAAAAAACACAAAACTAGAATCTATTAGAAGTCTTGCGAAGAGACTTGATATTAGTACTACTACTGTTGAGAAAGCTTATAACCAACTACTTGTAGAAGGTTATATTATTAGCATACCTAGAAGTGGGTATGTAGTTTTAGCTGTAAATTTACTTGAACAGTCACGTCATAAGTCTTTAGTTGAGCCAATTGTCACACCAACACACCCTAACACAAAATTAACTGATGACTTGTTTGATATTAAAAACTATAAAGCTATCCTTAATAAAGTTATTAACTATGAGTCAGAAAAGCTATACACTGAATGTGATCCACGTGGTGAACTTGAGCTACGTGAAGAAATCAGAAAGTATGTTTTATCTGAAAGAGATGTTAAATGTGATGTTAATCAAATCATCATTGGACCTGGGATTCAAAACTTGCTTCATATCTTATTAAATATTTCTCATAAAAAGAGTGTTACTTACTTAACTCCAGAGTTCAAGAAAGCAATGAATGTTTTTAGAGCATATAACTATACTCTAAAACCTCGTAAAACGATTAAGGAAATCTCAAGAATAAAAGCTGATTACTTATATATTTCACCATCTAATATTTATCCAACTGGTGAAGTAATCAAAGTTAAGAGCAGAAATGAAATCATCAAATGGAGCAATCAAAATAATGCTTACATTATTGAAGATGATTATAACTACTTCTTACGTTATAACAGTTATACTGTCCCATCTATCCACAGTTATAACAATGGTGGAAATGTCATCTATATGGGATCTTTCTCAAAGATATTCTTACCATCTTTAAGACTAAGTTTTATGATTTTACCTGTTTCACTATATAATATTTACCGCGAAAACTATTCAAGGTTCTCACAAGGTGTATCTAAGTTAGAACAACTTACTTTAGCTCGTTTTATGAAAGAAGGATGTTTTAGAAGACATACCAAAAAACTCTTCAATATTTACAAAGAAAAAAATGAAGCAATTACTTCTTCATTAAAACTTCAAAATAAACATAAAAACTTCTCAATTCGAGGAAATGATAGTAACTTACATGTAATTCTAGACTTTAGAACTAAATATTTCCTTAATACTTTCACTAGAAACTGTGATAGATACTCACTTAAATACGAAAAGATCAATGGAACTAATAGTGTTATTTTCCCTTATTCAGGAATTGAAACAAAAGATATTAAGAAACTGATTAAAGATTTATTTTATAATATGTAACTAATAAAAATAACAAGTCGAGTGACTTGTTATTTTTATTATCTTAGTACTGCTTCTAATTGTTTTCCAATAATCCCTAAGATTTCTTTTACTCTAGCGTCTACATCATTGCTTTCTAAGGTCTTAGTTGTGTCACTGAACTCCATTCTAATTGCCAGTGATTTTTTATTATGTCCTAAAGATTCACCAACATATAGATCAAAGACATTAACATTCACAAGCATTCTTTTTCCAGCTTTTTTAATTGCGTCAGTTAACTCTTTAGCAGCAACTGTTTTATCAACTACGATTGCCAAGTCACGGTAAATGCTAGGGAACTTATTGATTTCTTTTACTTTTTTTAATGGTCTTCTAACTTCATACATTTTCAAGACATCAAGTTCAAAGATAAAGACATCTTTTATATCATTATTATTTTCATATTTTGGATGTAGTTTTCCAATAAATCCAACAGTTCCAGTGCGGTCTTTAATGTAAGCTGACTGCCCGGGATGTAAGTTCTTATAATCACCCATAGGTGTAAAGTCTAAATGTGATAATCCAATTTTAGTAAATAATGATTCTAACAGACCTTTAACTATATAAAAATCTACTATTTCTTTTTGTCCTTGCCAAGCTATATTGGATAATTCACCAGTTAATGCACCTGCTAGTAATAATCTTTCATTACCTTCTTCATATCTTTTACCAATTTCATATAAGAATACATCTTTATTTTTACGTGCTAGATTGTATTTTATTGCATCCAGTAATCCATTAAGCGGTGTTAATGTCATTACTGCTCGGTCTTTACTCATTGGCATTGCTACTTTAACAATTTTTGCATCACCATTTACAAAATCAAAGACTTTATCTTCATTTAATAATGAGTATGAAATTGCTTCATCTAAGCCAAGACCTGTCATTGTTTTCTTAAGTTTTCTTCTAAATGCTTGATAATCAGATAATTTACCTATCGAAATAGTTGTTGGTAAAGTTAATGGTAATTTATCATAACCAATTATTCTTCCTACTTCTTCAATAATATCTTGGTATGTTTCAATATCTTGTCTTCTAGTAGGAGCAGAAATAGTAAACAATGTATTCTTAAGTTCATAACTAAATGCTAATTTAGTTAATGTTTCTTTTACTAATTCTAGTGAATAATCGCTTCCTAAGTAATGATTAATCTTTTCTAATGATAAGTTAATCTTAATCTCTTGTTTATTAGTGTTATCAACTTTACTAACACCTTTTAAGACTTTACCGTTAGCGTATTTAGCAAATAACTCACTTGCCATATTTAAAGCTAATATTGTTCTAGCTGGATCAACTTTTCTTTCAAAACGGTTTGATGCTTCACTTCGTAAATCAAGTCTAGCTGAAGTTTTTCTAATATGATAAGGATCGAATACAGCACTTTCAAGTAAAATTGTTTTAGAAGTGTTGATAATTTCAGTATCAAATCCACCCATAACTCCACCAAGTGCTACGCCGGTTTTATTATTTGTTATTAAGATATCATTTTCTGTTAATGATCTTTCTTTTTCATCAAGTGTAGTAAATAGTTCACCAGCACGTGCCATTCTTACTGTGATAGTATCTGAACCTAGTAAATCATAATCAAAAGCATGAAGTGGTTGCCCAGTTTCAAGCATGACATAATTAGTTATATCAACAACGTTATTAATTGGTCTAATTCCCGCAGCTATTAAACGTGCTTGCATATATAAAGGACTAGGTTTAATAATGATATCTTTAATTACTCTAGCGTAATACGACAGACAGTTTTCTGTATCAATTTTAATTCTAACTTTATTCTCTTCTTCTATTTCAGCTACATTAGGAGTATTTAAATGAATTTTTGTATTAAGGATTGCAGCTGTATCATAAGCAAGACCCATCATACTTAATAAATCAGCACGGTTAGGCGTTATATCTAACTCCATTACTTCATCATTCAAAAACATTTCTTGGATAGCATTTTTACCAACTTCTAAATGACTTGGTAAAACATGAATACCCTCTTCATTATGATATTTCTTATCAATTCCTAGTTCACTTAAACTGCAAATCATTCCACTAGATTCAATATCTCTAATAGTTGATTTTTTTATTTTAAAATTACCAGGTAAAACTGCCCCAGGCAGTGCTACAATAACTTTTTGTCCTTTCTCCCCCTTTGGAGCTACACATACTATTTGTGAGATTTCTCCCCCGATATCTACTTGACAAACACTAAGTT
>DAOVWR010000140.1 GCA_030636545.1 Mycoplasmatota bacterium | reverse complement strand
GACTTATCCATAACAAATTCTGGTGTAGTCAGTTTTCCACAATCATGTAGCCACGCAGAAACTTCTAATTCATAACGATCTTCGCTACTTAATGAAAAATCTCTAAGTACACCTTCTTTCGTATTATGTGCCGCATCTGCAATTAGCATGGTAATAATAGGAAGACGTTTACAGTGACCACTTGTATAAGGAGACTTTTCATCGATAGCGGTTGCAATAAGTTGTACTAAAGAATTAAACAATTCATTCAAGCTATCAATTAATTGTTTATTGGTTATAGCTACAGCAGCCTGACTGGCTAACGATTCAACTAAGTGTTGATCTTCTTCGCTAAACGGAATGATCTCTTCAGAGCCTTCAGATTTCGCATTAATTAACTGTAGAACACCAATCACATCATTCTCATGATTTTTCATGGGGACAGCTAAAAAGGATTGTGAATGATAACCCGTGCTTTTATCGAATTCATACGTTCCTGAAAAATCATATCCTTCAGTATTATATGCATCGACAATATTAATAGGTTTGTCTTCAATAACGGCACGAGTCACAACCATACTTAAATTGGCCGAGCCATCATCAGAATAAAGGCTAACAGGTTTAAAATTAATTGGCTTATCGGTATTACCACCTAGATGAATATCAAGTGAGTCTGTTTGCACAACAACCATCTCAAGTTTTTTATCGGCATTTAATAAATAGATGGTACCGCCATCTGCATTTGTAATTTGTTTAGCACCAATTAAAATTTGTTCGAGAAGACTTGAGAAGTTTTTTTCTGCGGATAAGGCAATACCCACTTCATTAAGAAGATTGATCTTTCTGAATACACTATCGACTTTGTCGTTCAACGGGGTAATTCCCTGCCTTTAAATAATAGATAATTTTTACGGCATACTAAAATAGAAGTAAAGACGAAAATAGTGAAAATTGAAACCAGATCACTATATTGTATATAAATACTGAAACATAAAATGAAAAAAGGCTTTATCGATGAAACGATAAAGCCTTTTTTAAAAATATTGATAAGGAAAAAATATTCTATAACATTTTACGATATCGTAAATAACTTCTCAAAATTAGAAATAGCAAATATTTTTTTAATATCAGCATTACAGCCCGTGATAGTAATCTTCGCAGCTTCATTTCCAGCATGTTCACGCAGAAGTAAAAGCATACCTAACGCTGAACTATCAATATACTCAGTACCTGACATATCAATAGAGTATTCAGCATTTGATTTTTCATTTCTATAAATATTTCGGAAATCATGGTGTGCATTAAAATCAAACCGGCCAGTAATTTTAATTTCTACTGAATCACCATTACCACTTACATTACCTGAAATTGCCATACTTTATTCCTTACTATGTTATTAGCTACACTTTCTATTAGAATAGCCTGAAGTGTTAATAAGAACAACCTTAAAGCATATCGAACCGTTGTGCTTAAATATAACGGCATAAAAATATAAAACTTTAGTTTGTACAAAAAAAAACCTCACAAAAGTGTGAGGTTTAAAAATTTGCGCTTCCACGCAAGAGGAGGAACTACCTAACTACATTAAGGAACAATCAAATAATGCTGTGTAATTAAGTTATCGACACCTCTTACCACATCTTTAATTTTATTTTGTTTTTTAACTTGTTGTTATTAATAGCTTTTATTAAATATCTCGATTTATTTTAATTTAATAGCTAAAATTTTCCTTTATTTTAACCATACACACGCCCCACCACTAAGATCGTTAATCCCTGATAAACGAGCCTCATGTAAGGCAAGTTCTTCACTTGAAGGGCGAATTACACTTAAT
>DAOVWR010000064.1 GCA_030636545.1 Mycoplasmatota bacterium | reverse complement strand
ATGTGCTAATAAGATTAGGTGCAACCAATGATACTTTTTATGGTATTGGAAGAGGAAAAATAAACATCGAGAATATCCCTCTTTATGCTGATGATATTGGACCATTTGGTTCAACGACTAGTGATACAGAAAGAACGATGATTACACCAATTACCAAGAAAATTTTGCTGTTTATTATCTCATTTAATGGGATTAATAATTTAGATACTGAGTTGGAATATGCAGTTGACTTATATAAGAATTTTGCTAAAGCTACTAACTTTACTACCTATATTTTATAAAAAAAACTCATTTCAATTTGAAATGAGTTTTAAATGTTTTTATATGGAATAATACCGTTCATGGCTTGAATAAAGTCTTTTTCGGCTTTTTCTCGCCAGTCTTCAGCACTTGGTAAAAACTGTTCTCGAATAAGTTTCCTAGCGTATTCATTATATTTAGGTGTTTGTTTTCTAAAATATGCATTATTCTCAAATACCATAGCTTTTAAACTAGAGATTGAATTAATAATAGAATCACCAAGTGTACCAAATTCAAAGCAAGTAGCGAATAGATCGCATTTTGCTTTTTTCTTTTGGTGTATATTGTATGTTTTCTCTAGCATATCTCCATCGATTTCATAGAAGTCTTCTGCATTCATTCCTAAGATGAGAGGATATTTAATTATCTCAATCATTTCACTTGTGGAAGTTTTCTCAAAATGTGAATTTACAATACTCATTTGGAATCTTGGTCCATAACCAGTATGAAGATCAATCCAGACTACATTTTCAATATCATCAAATATTATATCCAATTCTGATAAAATGTACTTAGTAGAGTTTTGCATTGTATCACCACTATAGTAAACTCCTTCACTAAGCACCTTTTGCCCCCTTAGTGTAGCGTCTTTTAGAGTTGCAACACCATGTTTAGCTATAAGTTTTATTAAGGCAGCATAGTATGCAACATTAGCTGTTCTTGTTGAGCGATATACTTTAGGTGTAAAGAAATCTTTTAGTAAATCAAAACCGTCGTTATTATTTTGAAAATTATTTTTAGTGAAATTCCTATTTAAATCAATATTATTCTCATTCGTTCTTCGGAAGTTTTTCATTCCAAAAGGATTGACACCGTGATAGATAACAACTTCTGTGTGTGGACTTAAAGTACTGAGTAAATCTTTAAAGAAAGTTTTAAGGCATGCATGTCCAACATATCCTTCTATTCCGTGGAGACCAGTACTAAAAATAAGTCTGTTTTTAGCATCTTTTTTGCTTTTTATAACAATTTTATCTATTGAGAGATCATCAACTATTTTTTGCTTTTTAGTAAGTATCTGATAACCTTTCGTTTTTAATAGATGAAGCTCATTTGCTAAGTCTTCTTTCATATTGTTGAAATTATCACTATAAATAAACATAATATAACCACCCTTCTAATAAAATTATATCATTATAATAATATAAAAATAATATTATTTGACAAAATTGCAAATTATTTTATCTTTCTATCAAAAACGGTTAAAACTTATATAGCTAGGGTGGTGGAAAGATAACAATCTTAATACTCGTTAAAAAAGTTGTTAACCAGTAAACTAAATCAAAAACTGTTGTCCTGCTTATAGACATGTTAGAAGGGGTCTATCAGATGAATATATGAGTAAATTTGAGTAACTAAAAAGGGCAAAAAAATCTTGCCCTCTTTTTTCTAATTTTTCTTGGAATTTACTAAAAATATGGTATGATTATGTTGTAGAAAGATGGTGGTGAAATGCTTTATATAGATACAAAAACTAACAAAGACAATCACTGTGGATTTTATTTCGGACTTGAAGAATATTTAATTAAAGATTATGACTATAAAAGTGATATTTTTTTATTGTGGAGTGTAGTTCCAACTGTAATGATTGGAAGACATCAAATTACTACTGTTGAAATTGATCAAGAATTTGTTAAAAACAACAATATTGAAGTAATACGAAGAAATAGTGGTGGCGGGGCAGTTTATACCGAACCTGGCTGCTTGCAGTTTTCATTTATAACAAGCAATACCAGTCATTCAGATATTTTTAGAGGACAGGTTAATAATATTGTAAATGCTGTAAACAAGCTGGGAATAGATGCAAAATTTACTGGGCGTAATGATATTTTAGCAAATGGTAAGAAATTTAGTGGAAATGCTGAGTATATCTACAAAGATCGCATGGTAATGCATGGAACAATCTTGTTCAATACGAACTTCGATATGTTAATAGGTAGTTTAACTCCAGATAAGTCTAAATTGACCAGTCATGCAATTAGTAGCGTTAAAGCTAGAGTTATTAACATTGGTGGTTTACTTGATATGAATCTTGATGAATTTTACGATTATATGGTTAGTGAAATAGCTACAAGTAAAGTTGATTTTAAGACACTTGATTTAGACAAAGTGGCCGAGTATAGCAAGAAATTTAATACAGATACCTGGAATTATGGTAAAAATCCTAAATATGAAATTTCTAATAAAATAAAATTTGATGCTGGAAATATCGCAGTAAATGTAAAAATCAAAAATGATATCGTCAAAGATTTGAAAATAACTGGAGACTATTTTAGTCTCAAAAAAATAGAAGATTTTGAAAACGCTTTTATTGGCTCAAGATATAATTACGACAGTTTTCTAGAAATATTGAAGAAAAATCGCGTAATCTATTATATCTATAAACTCCAAACTAGCGAATTCTTAGAATTGTTCTTCGAAAAAAAAAGAAAAAAACGAATAAGTAAACCAAGTTATCTTAAAATAGATATGAAAAATTTAAATAGAGAAACAAAAAAGATTAGAGATTTATTAGCTCAACATAACTTGTATTCTGTTTGTCAGGAAGCAAATTGTCCTAATCAACTTGAGTGTTTTTCTAATAAAACAGCGACATTTATGATTTTAGGTAATCATTGTACTAGGAACTGTAGTTTCTGTGATGTTTCAAACGCTCGACCGTTAAAAGTTGATTCAGCAGAGCCGATGAATATTTTAAAAGCGGTAAATGTAATGGACTTATCACATCTTGTAATTACCTCTGTGACAAGAGACGACTTAAAAGATTATGGTTCCAAACAGTTTGTTAAGTGTATTGAAATTGTTCGGAAAGAAAGACCAAAAACTACGATAGAAGTTTTAATTCCTGACTTTATGGGGGATTATGACTCACTCAAAAGAGTAGTTGATGCTGCCCCAGATGTTATAAACCACAATATTGAAACAATTGAGAGACTTTATCCAGGATTTAGAGATCGCGCAAGTTACCAACGAAGCCTAAATCTCTTGAAAACTTCTAAAGAGATTAACCCTAATATTTTAACAAAATCAGGGATAATGGTTGGAATCGGTGAAACAGTCGATGAAGTATTGGCTTTAATGGACGATTTACGAAATGTTGATTGTGACATAATTACGATTGGACAATATTTAAGACCTTCAATGGAACACGCTGAAGTAAAAGAATATGTGTCACTCGAAACATTTGATATTTATAAGAAAAAAGGTATTGAAAAAGGCTTTAGATATACAGCTAGTGGACCTCTTGTTAGAAGTTCATACCAAGCGCTGAAACAATTTGAAGGAGATTGATTATGAAAAAAACAATTCTTTATGATTCACATCTTAAATTAAATGCAAAAATGGTTGATTTTGCTGGATTTATGATGCCAGTTGTTTACACTTCTATTAAAGAAGAACATTTCTATGTTAGAGAGAAAGCAGGAATGTTTGATGTCTCACATATGGGTGAGTTTTATGTTAAAGGTAAAGAAGCAGAAAAGTTTGTAGATAATATTTTTACAAATGATGTACTAACCCAAAAAGATAACCAAGTATTATATGGTATGATGTGTTATCCTAACGGTGGAGTAGTAGATGATTTATTAGTTTATAAAATTAATCGAGAATCATTTATTATGATTGTAAATGCATCTAATATCGATAAAGATTTCGAATGGGCAACAAAAAATAACATTTTTGATTGCACCTTGACTAATGAATCAGATAAAATTTCAGAAGTAGCTCTGCAAGGACCACTTGCTGAAGAAATTTTAAACACATTAACTGACTATGACTTAACAACATTACCATTCTTCACCTTCCAATATATAAAAGTAAATGGAAAAGATGTCTTAGTTTCAAGAACAGGTTATACAGGTGAAGATGGATTTGAAATTTACGGAGATCATGATGTAATTGCTAAAATATGGGATGAAATCTTAGAAGCTGGAAAAGATAACGTTATGGCTTGTGGATTAGGCTGTCGAGATACACTGCGATTCGAAGTTGCTCTTCCACTTTATGGAAATGAACTAGGAAAAGATATAACGCCAATTGAAGCAGGACTTAGCTTTGCTGTAAAACTTAATGCAGGAGACTTCATTGGAAAAGACGTATTAGTTAAACAAAAACTTGAAAAAACTAAAAGAAGAATTGTTGGACTAAGTCTTCTAGATAAAGGAATAATTAGACATGGCTATGAAGTCTATCATGAAGATTTGCTTGTCGGATTTGTAACAACAGGGTACAAGTCACCTAGTACAGGTGAAACTGTTGCAATGGCAATGATTGATAGACCCTATGATAAATTAAAAACAGAATTAACAGTTAGTGTTCGAGGAAAAATGAAAAAAGTAGTTGTAAGAAACAAAAAATTCTATCAAAAAAGTTATAAAAACTAAGAGGAGGAAAAATTGATGAGTAAAATAATCGAAGGTTTATATTACACAAATACTCACGAGTGGGTAAGAGTAGAGGAAGAATTTGTGTTTATCGGGATAACTGATTACGCACAAGCAAGTTTAGGAGAAATAGTATTCGTTGAACTACCTGAAGAAGAAGATCAAGTAGAAGCTGGCGAAGAATTCTCAGCAATTGAATCAGTTAAGGCTGCATCAGACGTGTTAAGCCCAGTAACTGGAATTATTGTATTAATTAATGATGACCTAGAAGATAGTCCAGAATTAATTAATGAAGATCCTTATGAAAACTGGATCGTAAAAGTAGAATTAGAAGATAAAACAGAATTAAATAAATTACTTAATGCTAAAGAATATAAAGAAATCTGCGAATAGGAGTGGTCAATAATGTTTAAATATTTACCTCATACAGAAGAAGATATAGCGCAAATGCTAGAGGTAATAGGTGTAAACAGTTTAGACGATTTGTTTAGTGAAATTCCCGAAGATTTAAAAGGATTAGATTTAGATCTTCCTTTGTCTCATAGTGAATTAGAAATCTACAAAAAGTTTGCTGATTTAGCAGCGAAAAACAAACAATTAATTCCTTTTGTAGGTGCTGGAGCGTACGATCATTATACTCCTTCAGTAATTAATCATGTCATTCAAAGACAGGAATTTTTAACTGCTTATACACCATACCAACCAGAAATTTCACAAGGTACACTTCAATATATTTTTGAATACCAAAGTATCATTTCTGAGTTAACTGGTATGCATGTCTCAAATGCATCAATGTACGATGGCGCTACAGCAACAGCTGAAGCAATGTTTATGGCAACAAATGTTAGAAAAAGAAAAAGTATCCTAATTTCTAAAACAGTTAATCCAAATATCATCAAAGTAGTCGAAACATACGCATTATATAAAGGACTTACTGTTGATTATGTTGAAGAATTAAATGGAATTACAAATCTTGAAGATTTTAAAAACAAAAACAGTGTTGAATACGCTGGTATTATTGTCCAAAATCCTAATTTCTACGGAATCGTTGAAGATTATTCAATGTACCGTGAAATTTTAGATGAAACAAAAGGACTGTTTGTAATGAATCACGATCTAAGTGCTTTAAGCATTTTAAAAACACCAGCAGATTACGGTGTTGATATTGCTGTTGGAGACGGTCAAACATTAGGTATTCCTTTATCGTTTGGTGGACCATATATTGGCTATTTAGCATCAACTAAAAAACTAATGCGTAAAATGCCTGGTCGTATTTGTGGTGTTACAAAAGATACTGATGGTAAAAGAGCTTATGTATTAACTCTGCAAGCAAGAGAACAACACATCAGAAGAGAAAAAGCTAATTCTAATATTTGTTCAAACCAATCATTACTAGCTCTATTCGTGACAGTTTATACTGCTATAATGGGTAAAAAAGGTATTGAAGAAGCACAAACTAATAGTGTTAACGCAACCCATTACTTATATGAAGAAATAACTAAATTACCAAAATTTAGTAAAGTATTTAATCATGATTTCTTTAAAGACTGTGTTATTGAAACAACATTAGATCATGAAATGATTAATAACGAATTATATAAAGAAGGTATCTTAGGACCTTTATCGCTTGGCAAATATGATGAATCAAAAAAACAATTACTTTTATTCTCAGCTACTGAGAAAAGAAGTAAAACTGAAATTGACAAATTAGTCAGTATATTGGGGGCACTATAATGTACTATGATAAATTGATATTTGAAATTTCAAAACCAGGAAGACTGGGATTCTCATTACCAAAAAGCGAATTTAAAAAACATACATTACCAAGCAATCTACTAAGAAATGAAGAAGCTATTTTACCAGAAGTTAGTGAACTAGAAGCAGTAAGACACTATACTAACGTATCTTTTAAAAACTTTGGTGTCGAAAAAGGATTCTACCCACTTGGTTCTTGTACAATGAAATATAATCCTAAAATTAATCAAGATATTGCTAGTATGTCTGGATTCAATTTACACCCTTACCAACCACTAGAGTCCCTGCAAGGTATTTTAGAGATTTACTATGAAACACAAAAAATACTAAGTGAACTTAGTGGGCTTCATACCTATACATTAAATCCTTATGCTGGTGCTCATGGTGAATTAGTTGGATTAATGATTATGAAAGCATACCATAATGATCGTAAAGATTATAAGAGAAATACAATCATTATACCTGATAGTGCCCATGGTACTAACCCAGCAAGTGCTGTTGTAGCTGGATTTAATACT
>DAOVWR010000003.1 GCA_030636545.1 Mycoplasmatota bacterium | reverse complement strand
GACTTGATTCTCTGCTTTCAATAGTTCAAATGCCAGGTGGAGTACCTGTTGCATCTATGGCAATTGATGGAGCAAAGAACGCAGCATTATTTGCTGTATCAATTTTGGCATTATCCGATTCTGATTTAGCTAATAAATATCATCGGTATAGAAGAAAACAAACAGATAAAGTATTAGAAGAAAAGGAATTAATTATTTAATGAATATCGGAATTATAGGTGGAGGACAGCTGGGCCTGATGATGGCTCAAGCAGCTAAACCACTGCACCATAAAATCATTTCACTAGACCCAAATCCAAGGTGTCCATTGGCTAGTTTTTCTGATTTACATATTACCGCATCTTATAATGACTTAGAAAAAATTGAATACCTTGTTAGTAAATCAGATGTGATTACTTATGAATTTGAAAATGTAGATCTAGATTTAATTTCAAAATTCGAGAAATTGATTCCTCAAGGAAGAAGAGCTTTAGAAATATCAAAAAATAGGTTGCTAGAAAAAGAAATGGCAGAAAAATTGGGGATTAAGACCGCAAAATTTCATAAATTATCAGATGAAAACATTGAGTTTTATCCATGCATAATAAAGACAACTACTGGGGGCTATGATGGAAAAGGGCAATTTGTTATATCTAATAAAGAGGATCTTAAGAGCGCAGATTTTGATATAAATAAAGAATATATAGTTGAAGAATATATTAGTTTTGATTATGAGGCATCGGTGATAATAACTCGGGACTCATTTGGGAAGATTGAATGTTTCCCTACCCCGATTAATAATCATAAAAACAATATATTAAATACATCTTTAGTAACCAAAGATTTTCCAATGATTGTAAAAAAGAAGATGGAAGAATATTCTAAGAAGATTATTGAAAACTTAGATTATATTGGAACTATGGCAATAGAGTATTTCATTACTAATGAGGACGTAATTTTTAATGAATTAGCGCCAAGACCGCACAATTCAGGTCATTACTCAATTGAAGGGTGCAGTGTTTCTCAATTTGAAAATCATATATTAGCGATCACTAATGAAGTGATAAAGAAACCTGTTTTGTTAAATAACACTTTAATGCTTAATATATTAGGACAAGATAATACATACATTGAGAACGCAAAAAAGACTAACAATATCTATCTACATATGTATGGTAAAGATGAGTTCATTACAAATAGAAAAATGGGACATATTACATTTTTGCGTAATGATTTAGAAGATATTAACCAAACACTAATACACATTACAAAGGAGTAAACATGAATAAATTACGTGTTTTTGTTGAGAGAAAAGAAGGATTTGATATTGAACGAAATCATCTTATCTTAGAAATAAAACAAAATTTCGAAGTGAGTCTAAATTCTTTGAGATATCTTTTGTGTTACGATATTTTTGATATTGAAGATGACATCTTAGAAGAAACACTTCCTTTTATTTTCTATGAGCCAAATAAAGATAAATTGACATATGAATTAGATTTATCAAGAAATTATATCGCCATCGAATATTTGCCAGGACAGTTTGATCAAAGAGCCGATTCAGCATTGCAATGTATCAAACTAATTAATCCAAAAGAAGCTCCTATTGTAAAAAGTGGGATTGTTATTATTTTTGATGAAGAGATAAGTTTAAAGAAGATAAACGCAATAAAGAAATACTTAATAAATGAAGTTGATTCAAGAGAAAAAGATTTAAGTATACTAGAAAAAGATGATGTAAAAACTACTAGTACTATACCACAAATAAAAGGTTTCACTTCGATGAATACAAATGAACTAAAAGCGCTTCATAGTGAGTTTGGGCTTGCTATGGCTTTTGAAGATTTAGTGTTTATAAATGAATATTTCTCGAATGAAGAGAATAGAGATCCTTACGAAACAGAAATTAAAGTGCTTGATACTTATTGGAGTGATCATTGTAGACATACAACATTTGAAACAGAAATTGAAGAAGTTGTATTTTTAGAGGATGAATTTTCTTTAGAGATTCAAAAAAGTTATTCAAAATATAAAGCAATGCGAAAGTATTTAAATAGAGAAAATAAACCAATAACATTAATGGATATAGCTACTATTAATTCTAGGTATGAATATAAAAAAGGTAATTTGAGTGATTTAGAAATTAGTGATGAAGTTAATGCTGCAAGTATTTATATTAATGTTGATGTTGACGGTGTAGATGAAAAATGGCTTTTAATGTTTAAAAATGAAACCCATAATCATCCAACTGAAATTGAACCATTTGGAGGAGCATCAACTTGTATTGGTGGAGCTATTAGAGATCCGCTAAGTGGAAGAAGTTATGTTTATGCTGCAATGCGTATTACAGGTGCTGCAGATATTACAGAAAATCTAGCAGATACTATTAAGGGGAAACTTCCACAAAAAGTAATTTCTAAAGTAGCAGCTCTAGGATATTCATCTTATGGCAATCAAATAGGACTTGCTACAACATTTGTTAATGAGATATATCATAAGGGGTATGTAGCTAAAAGAATGGAAATTGGAGCAGTAATGGGCGCTGTAAAAGCATCTAACGTTATGAGAGGAAAACCAATACCTGGAGATATCATTATTATGCTTGGAGGTAAAACTGGTCGGGATGGAATCGGAGGAGCGACTGGATCATCTAAAATCCATACAACAAGTTCAATTGATTCTGCAAGCTCAGAAGTTCAAAAAGGAAATGCACTTGAAGAAAGAAAAATTCAGAGACTTTTTAGAAATTCACAAGTAAGTAAATTAATCAAAAAGGCTAATGACTTTGGAGCTGGAGGAATAAGTGTGGCGGTTGGTGAACTTGCTGATGGAATAATTATTGATTTAAATAAAGTTCCAACTAAATATTTAGGAATTAATGGTACTGAGTTGGCAATTAGTGAATCACAAGAAAGAATGGCAGTAGTAATTTCCAAGGATAATAAAGATGAATTTATTAATCTTTGTCATAAAGAAAATTTAGAGGCTGTGCAAATTGCTACAATTATTGAAGATAAAAAATTAATTATGAAATGGAATAACGTAGAAATATGTAATATTTCGAGGGAGTTTATTGATACATCTGGAATAAGGCAAAAGACTTCAATAAAGGTTAATACACCAATAATCAACAATCCTTTTGAAAGTAAATATAAAGATAAAGATCTAAAGGAAAAAATAAAAGAAACACTTCAAGATAAGAATGTTGCTAGCCAACAAGGACTAGTTGAAATGTTTGATTCAACAATTGGAAGAACAACAGTACTAATGCCATACGGCGGGAAATACCAATTAACAAAAACACAAGTTAGTGTTAATAAGATTCCCGTTTTAGGAAAGAAAACATCTACAGTAAGTATTATGTCTTATGGATTTAATCCTTATATCTCAGAATGGAGTCCATATCATGGAGCAACTTTTGCAGTAATAGAATCAATTTCTAAGATTGTCGCTTCAGGAGGAAACTACAAAAACGTTAAGTTTACTTTCCAAGAGTATTTTGAGAGACTTAATAAAAACCCTCATAAGTGGTCTAAGCCTTTTTCAGCATTACTTGGAGCAATGAACACGTTGGAAGAATTTGAATTAGCAGCCATTGGAGGAAAAGATTCAATGAGTGGAACGTATAATGATATTTCAGTTCCACCTACACTTGTTTCATTTGCTGTTACAACAACTAATATTGATAGGATTATTTCACCTGAATTCAAAAAAGCAGGAAATCACTTGTATTTGATAAATCACAATTTAAATGATATTAAGCTACCAAATGTTGATAAACTAAAAGAAAATTACGATTTCATTACTCAATCTATCGCAAACAAAAAAATAGTTAGTGCCTACGCATTAGAACATGGTGGCTTACTTGAAGCGATAATCAAATCGTCTTTTGGAAACAAAATTGGAGTTCAAATAGAAACTAATATTGAACTTGATACCTATAATTACGGAGCTATTTTAGTTGAATCTACTGAATTAATTGATTATCAAAATGCTATTTATTTAGGGGAAACAATAGATTCTGAGGAAATAATTATCAACATGATGTCTATAGAAATTGATAAATGCATAGAATATAACCAAGCTAGATACAGGGATATATATCCAATAATTCATCAAGATGAAAGAATATTAGAGAACCAAAACAACAATAGAAAATCATATGTAAAACCGAATATTAATGTTGAACAAGTTAAAGTGTTTATCCCAGTATTTCCAGGAACTAACTGTGAATATGATACTATATCAGCCTTTGAGGAAGCAAAGGCGAAAGCAATACCATTTGTTTTCAATAATCAATCAGAAGCTGATATAGATCGCTCGATTGATGAAATGGTAAAACATATTGATGAGTCCCACATTATCATGTTAAGTGGAGGATTCAGTAGTGGAGATGAACCTGATGGTAGTGGTAAATTCATAGCTAATGTGCTGAGAAATAAAAAAATAGCCGCAGCTATAAAGAGATTTCTTAAGAAAAAACATCTTATCTTAGGTGTGTGTAATGGATTTCAAGCATTGGTAAAATCGGGATTATTACCTTATGGAAAGATTAAATCACCCCAAGAAGATGATCCGACACTTTTTAAGAATTCCATAAACAGGCATATTTCAAAATTTGTTAATACTAAAGTAGCGAGTGTTTCTTCACCTTGGTTATCATCATTTAATAAGGGTGATGTTCATACTATCGCCGTATCACATGGTGAAGGAAAGTTCATTGTTAATCAGGAAGAGTATCTAAAATTAGTGAATAATAATCAAATAGTGTTTCAGTATGTAGATGAGTTAGATAATCCAACTTACAATGCATTATTTAATCCGAATGGATCATCATATGCAATCGAAGGTATTATTTCAGAAGATGGGTTAATCCTTGGGAAAATGGGGCACTCTGAAAGATATCAAGAAGGATTATTTAAAAACATCCATGGTAATAAAGAACAAAATATATTCAAAAACGCAGTAAAATATTTCCAAGAATAGGAGAACTTATGACTAAAGAAGATTTGTTATATGAAGGTAAAGCAAAGAAAATCTATAGAACAGAAGATGAAAATCTAGTCTATATTCATTATAAAGATGATGCTTCAGCATTTAACGGAGTTAAAAGAGCACAAATCAGTAATAAAGGAATCTTGAATAATGAAATAACTAGAGTGATATTTGAAAAATTATCACAAGCTGGAGTTGAGAATCACTTCATAAGAGTTATTGATGAAAGAACTCAATTATGTCAAAAAGTTGATATCATACCTTTAGAATTTATTGTGAGAAATCTAATTGCTGGTTCTATGGCTAAGAGACTTCAAATTAAAGAAGGCACTAAACCAAAAAATACTATCTTTGAAATCTGTCTTAAGAATGATGATTTAGGGGATCCTCTAATTAACGATCATCACGCAGTAGCTATGGGGATATGTACATACGATGAACTTGATCTAATGTATAAAGAAACAGCTAAAATAAATCGTGTTTTATCTGATATGTTTTTGAAAGATAATATTATTTTAGTGGACTTCAAAATAGAATTCGGGAAAAACAATATTGGAGTAATAATTCTAGCTGATGAAATTTCTCCTGATACTTGTCGACTATGGGATAAAGATACACTTGAAAAATTAGATAAAGATCGCTTTAGAAGAGATTTAGGTAATATAGAAGAAGCCTATATTGAGATATTAGAAAGAATAAAATAAAGGGTGAGTGTTAATGGGTGAAATTGATTTTTTATACCAAGATAATTTTAATGAAGAATGCGGAGTATTTGGAGTTATAAATGTAAAGAACGCTAGTGAAGTTATGTATTATGGACTTCATTCTCTTCAGCATCGAGGACAAGAAGGTTGTGGAATAATCTCTACTGATATTCATGGTCTCCATCAAGTTAAAGGGTTAGGATTAGTTACGAGTGTGTTTGATGAAAAAGCACTTCTAAGTTTAAAGGGAAACAGTGCAATAGGGCATATTCGATATTCAACATCAGGTGGTGGAGGAATTGAAAATGTTCAACCATTTCTATTTAGACATCATACAGGAAATTTTGGACTATGTCATAATGGAAATATTGTAAACTCTAGAGAATTAAAGAAATTCTTAGAAATCCAAGGTTCAATATTTCAGTCTACATCTGATTCTGAAATATTTGCACACTTGATTAAAAAAGACAATCAAACAAATCGTGTAGAAGCAATAAAACAAGCTTTAAATAGATTGGAAGGTGCATTCGCTTTTTTAGCTTTAACAATTGATAAATTATATGTAATGCGAGATAAAAATTCTCTTCGTCCATTATCTCTAGGCAAACTAAATGGTGGATATGTTGTTTCAAGTGAAACCTGTGCATTTGAAGCAGTTGGAGCAAAATACGTTAGAGATATTTTACCAGGTGAAATATTAGTAATTGATAAAGAGGGAAATGTATCATCTGATTTTTATGCAAAAAAAACATATAAGAATATCTGTGCAATGGAATATATTTATTTTTCACGTCCAGATTCAGATATTGATGGAACAAATGTACATAAATCTAGAAAAGAGGCTGGAAGGATTTTAGCAAGAGAATATCCAGTAGATGCTGACGTTGTTATCTGGGTACCAGATTCCAGTACATCAGCAGCACTAGGCTTCTCTGAAGAATCAAAGATACCAATAGAATTAGGACTAATCAAAAGCAGGTATATTGGTAGAACCTTTATTCAACCATCACAAGTAATGAGAGAAAAAGGTGTGAAAATGAAATTATCACCAGTTCCATCAATCGTTAAAGGAAAATGTGTTGTAATCATCGATGATTCAATTGTACGTGGTACAACATCTAAAAAAATTATTTCATTAATTAAAGATGCTGGAGCCAAAGAAGTTCATATGAGAATAGCTTCACCACAAATAACACATCCATGTTTTTATGGTGTAGATACATCAACTTATGATGAATTAATTTGCGCAAGACATTCTGTAGAAGAAGTAAGAGAAATTATTAATGCTGATTCACTCGAGTTTATAAGTATCGAGGGAATCTATAAAGCATGTAATCGTGAAAAAATGTGTGTATCATGTTTTTCTGGGAAATATCCAACACATACATATAAAGGGCTAGAAGAAGCAAATAGAGAGGGTAAGTTTTAAAAGGAGGTAGTTAACTATGTCTAAGAAATATCAAGAATCAGGAGTAAATCTTGAAAAAGGATATGAAGTAGTATCGCGAATTAAAAAACATGTTTCTTATACAAAAAATTTAGGAACAATGCATAATATTGGAGGCTTTGGTGGGCTGTTTGATTTGTCAAAATATAATATAAAAGAACCTATATTAGTATCTGGGACAGATGGGGTAGGAACAAAATTACTTCTTGCTCAAGAAGCTAATATGCATTCATCAATTGGAATTGATTTAGTTGCAATGTGTGTGAATGATATTATTACTGTGGGTGCAAGACCGCTATATTTTTTAGACTATATCGCAATTGGAAAAAATAATCCTGATATGATAGAAGATATAATTAAAGGAATAAGTATTGGATGTAAACAAGCTGGGGCAACACTTGTTGGTGGTGAAACAGCTGAGATGCCTGATATGTATCAAGGAAATCATTATGATTTAGCCGGATATACTACAGGGGTTGTAGAAAAATCTAAAATAATCGATTCAAAAGATGTTGAAAGTGGGGATATCTTAATTGGTCTTCCTTCTTCAGGAGTACACTCTAATGGATTTTCTTTAGTTAGAAAAGTACTATTTAAAGATAACGATTATTCATTAGATTCCTATATTCCTGAACTTAATACATCTTTAAAAGAAGAGCTTCTTAAACCAACAATAATATATGTTGAGGGGGTTTTAAAGCTTATTGACAAACTGAAAATACTTTCAATATCACACATAACTGGGGGAGGGTTTATTGAAAATATTCCAAGATCAATTCCGAAAGATCTTGGTGTTAAAATATATAAAGAAACTTACGAAATACAACCAATTTTCAAATTGATCCAAAAACTAGGGGATATTGATGAGAGTGAGATGTACAACATCTTTAATATGGGGATTGGGATGGTTTTAATTCTAAAAGAAGAAAATGTTGAAGAGGCATTAGAAATCTTAAAAGAATCAAATTTAAATCCTAAAGTTATTGGTGAGGTAACTGCTACAGCGGAAGTTAAGATAGTCTAATGAAAAGGATTGCCGTATTTGCATCGGGGACAGGATCTAATTTTCTTGCATTAAACGATGCATTAAACATAGATAAAAGTGTTGCAGAAATTACACTTGTAGTATCCGATAAGCCAAAATCATTAGTAGTTAAGAATGCCCATAAACTCAATATTAATGTCTTTTCATTTAACCCTAAAGAATATAAAAAAAGAGTAGAATATGAAAAAAATATTTTACTTAAGTTGATAGAAAATGAGATTGATTTCATTGTTTTAGCTGGTTATATGAGAATAATAGGAAAAACTCTTTTATCAAAATTTGAAAAGAAGATAATAAATATTCATCCATCTTTATTACCATCATTTAAAGGTATAGATGCGATTGGACAAGCAATTGATTATAAAGTAAAGATTACTGGTGTAACAATTCACTATATTGATGAAGGGGTAGACACAGGTGAGATAATAGCACAACAAGCTATTGATATTTCTTCTTTAAATTCAAGAGAAGAAATTGAAACAGAAATCCATAAAATTGAACATCAACTTTACCCGAAAGCAATAATAAGTTTATTGGAGGAAAAATATGAAAAGAGCACTGATTAGCGTAAGTGATAAAACAAATTTAATAGGATTTGCACTTGGATTAGTAGAAAACGGATATGAGATAATCTCAACTGGTGGAACAAAAAAAGTTCTAGAAGAAAATAATATTAAGACTATTTCAATTGAAGAAGTGACGTCTTTTCCTGAAATTCTGAATGGCAGAGTTAAGACTCTCCATCCACTAATTCATGGAGGGTTACTCTCTTTAAGAGATAGTAATAGCCATATAGCACAAGTTAAAGAACATCAAATAAAGTATATTGATTTAGTATGTGTTAATCTGTATCCTTTTAAACAAACTATAAAAAAAGCAGGATGTACTTTTGAAGAAGCAATTGAACAAATTGATATTGGTGGACCCTCAATGATTAGAAGTGCAGCAAAAAATTATCGATTTGTAACTGTTGTTTCTGATATTGAAGACTATGATAAAGTAATTAAGGAAATAAAGGAATACGGTGATACATCACTTGTTACAAAAAAGCACTTAAGTGCAAAAGCATTTCTTCTAACTGCATCATACGATGCAGTCATTTCTAATTATTTTATTAAAACCTTAAATATTAAGAATCCTAAATATCTAACACATACTTATGAATTTGCTCAAGAATTACGATATGGAGAAAATCCCCATCAAACAGCAACTTTGTATAAAGCTAGTGACACTATGTATTCAATATTAAATACTGAGATATTAAATGGTAAAGCTTTATCATATAACAATATTCAAGATGCTAATTCAGCAATAAATATATTAAAAGAATTTGATAATCCAACAGCTGTCGCTCTTAAACATATGAACCCTTGCGGGGTTGGAACTTCTAACAATATTTTAGATGCATTTATAAAAGCAAAAAACAGTGATTCAGTATCTATTTTTGGTGGAATCATCGCTTTAAATAGGGATGTAACACCAGAGTTAGCAATAGAATTAAAAAAGATATTCTTAGAAATAGTTATTGCTCCTGGGTATCAAAAAGAGGCGTTAGTGATTTTATCTAAGAAGAAAAATCTAAGAGTATTGCAACTAAATACAAATGAAATTAATAATGACATTTCACAATTTAGATCAGTTAATGGGGGAATACTTATTCAAGGATTAGATGACTATATTGTGGGTGAAACAGAGCTTAAAGTAGTAACAAAATTATCTCCAACTAAAGAAGAAATAGATGAATTATATTTTGCATGGAAAGTTGCGAAACATGTTAAATCTAATGCAATTGTTGTAACAAAAGATAAACAAACTGTTGGAGTTGGAGCGGGCCAAATGAATCGTGTTGCTGCTGCAGAAATCGCATTAAAATGGGCAATGGATAATGGACATTCTGAAGACTTAACTCTTTCTAGTGATGCATTTTTCCCGTTTGATGATGTTGTAAAATTAGCTAGTAAATATGGAGTGAAAAGAATTATTCAACCAGGTGGTTCTATAAGAGATAAAGATTCAATAAAAGTATGTGATGATCTAGGAATCGTAATGGTCTTCACAGGTAATAGACACTTTAAACATTAGGAGTGATAAGATGAATGTATTAATTCTTGGCCAAGGCGGAAGAGAACACGCTTTAGCTTATGCAATAAGTAAATCAAAATTATTAAGTAAACTTTATGTTGCAAAAGGAAATCCTGGAATTGCTGAGCTTGCAACCATTGTTAATATTAATCCTTTGGATAATAAAGCTGTAAAGAAATTCGCAGAGGAACATAATATTGATTTAATTATTCCTGGAAGTGAAGTATATTTAGAAAATGGCATAACTGATCAATTCATTAATTCAAGTATTTCAGTATTTGGGCCAACTAAGAAAGCAGCTCAAATTGAAACTTCAAAAGAATTTGCTAAAACAATAATGAAAAAATACGATATTCCTACTGCCGACTATGAAGTTTTTGACAACTACAACAATGCAGTAGAGTATCTCAGTAAACAGAGTATTCCAATAGTTATCAAGTATGATGGATTAGCTGCTGGTAAAGGAGTTGTAGTGGCTACTTCAATTGAAGTAGCTACTGAAGCATTAAGACTAATGCTGAAAGATAGATTATACGGAAATGGTAATGTGATTATAGAAGAATTTTTAGAGGGTGAAGAATACTCTTTAATGACTTTTGTTCATAATAATTTAGTTATTCCAATGCCTATTGCTCAAGATCATAAGAGATTATTAGAAAATGATTTAGGCCCAAATACAGGTGGTATGGGTGTTTATTCTCCTGTCCCAGTAATTAAACAAAGGAGCATAGATTTCGCAGTTAGTGATATAATGAAGAAAACAGCTCAAGCTTTAGTAAAAGAAAATTGTAATTTTACAGGATTTTTATATGGTGGATTAATTCAAACAATTGAAGGTCCAAAAGTAATTGAATTTAATGCTCGTTTTGGGGATCCTGAAGCTGAAGTGATTTTACCTAAATTGGAATCTGATTTTTTAGAGATTATTGAAAAGTTGTTATCAGATAAAATCATAGATATTAAGTGGAACGAAGAATATTTTTTAGGAGTTGTAATGGCTTCGAAAGGTTATCCAAGTAAGTATGATATAAAATTTAAAATCAAGGGAATAACTGAACCTGATAGTGTGGTATTTCATATGGGTACCAAATTATTAAATGGTGAATTACTAACAAATGGTGGTAGAGTTTTACTTGTCACAGGACGTGGTAAAACAATTAAAGAAGCTAAAGAAAATTCATATAAGAATGTACAAAAAATAAATTGTGAGAACTTGATATATCGAAAAGATATAGGAGCTAAATCACTATAGAGGTGGAATTATGGAAAAAATAGTAGTGCTTGATTTTGGTTCTCAATATAACCAACTTATTGCTAGAAGAATTAGAGAGAATGGAGTATACTCAGAGATTGTTCCTTATAATGTTGATTTGTCTTATCTTAAAGATGAAAATATTAAAGGAATAATATTATCAGGTGGACCTAACAGCGTCTATGATGAAGGTGCACCGCATATTGATAAGAGAATCTATTCATTAAATATTCCCATATTAGGAATTTGTTATGGAATGCAAATTACGCAATACCTTTTTGAGGGTAAGGTAACTCCTTCATTAAAAAGAGAATACGGGAAAAGTACATTATCAATAATAAAAGACTCTAAACTTACTACTGGATTAGATAAAGAGTCTATTGTTTGGATGAGTCATGGTGATCATGTTGATAAATTAGCTCCTGACTTTGAATTACTCGGAACTACTCCTTCAAGTATGGCAATAGCGAAACATAAAAACTTAGATATCTATAATCTTCAATTTCATCCAGAGGTAACTCATACAGCACAAGGAGAGAGGATGATTAAGAACTTTGTTTTAGATATTTGCGAAGCTTCACCTTCATGGAATTTAGAAAACTATATTGAAGAAACAATTGCTGAAATCAAAAATAGAGTTGGAGACAAACAAGTAATATTAGGACTGTCTGGTGGAGTTGATAGCAGTGTTGCTGCTACTTTGATTCATAGAGCAATTGGTGATCAATTAATTTGTATTTTTGTTGATACAGGATTACTGAGAAAAGATGAGGGAGATAAGGTAGAAGAATTATATTCCAATCATTTTAATATGAATGTAATTAGAGTTAATAGTAAAGAGAGATTTTTATTGAAATTACAAGGGATAAGTGATCCTGAAGCAAAAAGGAAAGTTATTGGGAATGAATTTGTAAAAGTTTTCGAGGAAGAAAAACTGAAACTTGAAAACGCTAAATTCTTAGCTCAAGGAACTATATATCCTGATGTTATTGAGTCTGTTTCAGTTAATGGTCCTTCTCAAACGATTAAGTCACATCACAATGTTGGGGGACTACCAAAAGATTTAGATTTTGAACTTCTAGAACCATTAAGAGAACTATTCAAAGATGAAGTAAGAATAGTAGGGTTAAGCTTAGGTATTCCTAAAGAAATGATTATGAGACATCCTTTCCCAGGCCCAGGACTTGGAATTAGAATATTAGGTGAAGTAAGCGAAGACAAAGTGAAAATTTTACAAGACGCTGATGATATTTTTATAAATGAATTAATTAACGAAAATTTATATGATAAAGTATCACAAGCATTTGTTGTATTACTTCCTGTTAAATCAGTTGGTGTAATGGGTGACACTAGGACATATGAATCTGTAGTTGCGATTAGAAGTGCTAATACTGTTGATTTTATGACAGCTACTTTCTCAAGATTACCATTTGAGTTTTTAGATAAAGTTGCTTCAAGAATAATCAACGAAGTAAGAGGAATAAACAGAGTGGTTTACGATATTACTTCGAAGCCACCTGGAACAATTGAGTGGGAATAAAAAAACCTTAAAACTTATAACAAGCTTTAAGGTTTTTGTTTGCTTTAACTCATCCAAGATTCATCTCTGGGATTGATTTTCCATTGATGGAGTTTCTTTAAATCATGCTCACTGATATATCCTTGCTCTAGTGCAACTTCCACTAAAACATCATAGTTTGTTATGGAGTGATATTCAGTATTGCTATTCTTAAAAGTTTCAAATCCTTTAAGTAAGTTGTATGTAAAGATTGATACAACTCCAAGAACATCTAACCCAGCTTCTCTTAAAATTTCAACAACTTTAACGCAAGAACCACCAGTAGAAATTAAATCCTCAATTACAACAACTTTCATCCCTTTTTTAACTAATCCTTCGATTGCGTTATTTCTTCCATGAGTTTTAGTAGTTCCTCTTACATACCCCATTGGAAGGCCTAAGATATCTGCAACTAGTGCAGCGTGCGCTATACCTGCCGTTGCTGTCCCGATTATCATCATAGCTTCAGGGTATTTTTCTTGTACTGTTTTAGCAAGTGCATCTTCAATTATATCTCTTGTTTTTGGGTAAGATAGTGTTAGTCTATTATCACAATATATTGGAGATTTAATACCACTCGACCAAGTGAATGGTTCATTTGGTCTCAAAAAAACTGCGTTAATTTTTAATAGTTCTTTAGCTACTTTTATTTTCATTAAATAAACTCCCTTACACATTTATTATAAGCTTCTAGCACGTTTGTTGCTTCTGTGATTGCTCTACCAACTACGATATAAGTAGAACCTAATTCTTTAGCGTAACTAGGTGTAGAAATTCTTGCTTGATCGTGAGCACTTTCATTTTTGAATCTTATTCCTGGAGTTACACTTATTAGTCCCATTTCTTTAATGATTGGAGCTTCGAGTGGAGAACATACTACTCCATCCAGTCCTGCTTTTTTAGTGTTTAGTGCATAGTGTTTTACAGTATCATCTATTGATTCGTTTATAAGTAGTTCTTCTCTTAATGTTTGATTATCAATTGATGTTAGTTGTGTAACTGCGATTAATTTACAATTACTGTTTGTCTCTTTTAAACCCTCAAGTGCAGCTTTCATCATTTTGATTCCTCCTGCTGCATGAATATTTGTTAAATCAACTCCGAGTCTTCCTATGTTTTTCATTGCCTTATTTACTGTGTTTGGAATATCGTGAAGTTTTAAATCTAGAAAGATTTTAAAACCTTCATCTTTTAATTCTTTTACAAGTTGTGGACCTTCTCTATAAAACATTTCCATTCCTATTTTTAGAAATGGCTTAGTTGTAGTAAAATTTGTTAAAAATTCTCTTAATTCTGATTTATTTTGAAAATCACATGCAATTATTACATCTCTCATAAATGTGCTCTCCCTATTATCTCTCTTATATTTTTTATTCCATACTTATCTAATACACTTGGTAATTCTTCAATAATGTTTTTACATGCTAGGGGATCAATTAGATTTGCTGTACCAATTTGAACGGCAGTAGCACCTGCATACATCATCTCAAGTACATCGTTTGCATTCATAATTCCTCCCATTCCAATTATAGGGATATTAACTGCTTGATATACTTGGTGAACCATTTTTAAGGCAACAGATTTAATCGCTGGACCACTTAATCCACCATAGTTATTTGCTAGTATTGGTTTTCCTGTTTTTAAATCAATACGCATTCCTACTAATGTATTTATCATTGAAATTGCATCTGCTCCAGCTCTTTCAACTTCTTTTGCAATTTCAACTATGTTTGTAACGTTAGGTGATAATTTTACATAAACAGGTAGGTGTGTATGTCTTTTAACAGCTTTTGTTAACTTGAATGCAATGTCTTTATTTGTTCCAAATACCATTCCACCTGCATTTACGTTAGGACAACTTATATTGAGTTCGATTGCACCTACTATATCACTTTGTGAAATTATTGTTACTGCTTCAATATAATCCTCGAAAGTACTTCCGCCGATATTTGCGATGACCTTTTTACTAAATACTTCTTTTAATTTTACTAGTTCAACGTTTAATACATCATGAACTCCAGGATTTTGAAGACCGATTGAATTTAACATTCCAGCATAAGTTTCAGCTATTCTTGGTGTTTTATTTCCAAATCTTTTTTCTAGTGTAGTTCCTTTAAAAGAAAAGCTTCCTAAAATATTTATGTCATAATACTCACTAAATTCATATCCGAATCCAAAAGTACCAGATGCTGGGATTATAGGGTTATCTAAATCTAAATTTGGAAGTTTGACAGATAATCTATTCATCTACTAACACCTCACTTGATTCTAATACAGGTCCTTCTTTACAAATTCTTTTAGATGATGTTTTAGTTTTGCATGTACAACCCATACAAGCTCCAAATCCACAACCCATTCTTTCTTCAAATGATAGTTGTCCTAAAATCTTTGTTTTAACTAAATTGTTGAGCATTTTAGCTGGTCCGCAAGAGTAGTAGTAATCGTAATCGATATTTAATTGTTTAATTACATCCATTACATTTCCTTTTATACCAAAAGAGTTATCCATTGTAGAAACAAAAACTTCTACTCCAAGTGCTTTAAACTCTTCAACTAAGAAGATATCTTCGAAAGTATTGAATCCTAGTATTACTTTAAAATCAATACGCTGTTCAATCATTTTACTAGCGAGTAAATAGAGTGGAGGGATGCCTACACCACCACCGATAAGAAGTTGTTTGTTTGGCTCAGTCATTATGGTAAACCCATTTCCGAGTGGTAGGAGAATATCAATTATTTCTCCTGCCTTCATTTTGGAAAGAACTTCTGTTCCTTCGCCAAGAATTTTGTAGATGATTGTTATATAGTTTCCGTTATGGTCACATATACTGATGGGACGTCTTAATAAAAATTTGTATCCATCTTCGATTTTGATATTAATGAATTGTCCGGGTAATATATTTTTTTGTATATCACCTTTAAAAATTAATTTATATGTGTCTTTTGCGATTAAATCATTAGATATTATTAGATATTTATTATTCAAAATATCCACGATCCTTATAAACTATTTTGCCTTTTACCAAGGTCATAATTGGCCACCCTTCACAGACCCATTTATTAAATGGGGTATTTCTACCTTTTGAGAAAAATGATTCTTTGTCGATTGCTCTTTTGGTATGAAGATCAATTATAGTAATGTCTGCGACTCTATCTACAATTAGTTTCCCATAACCTAGATTAAGTCTTCTTGCTGGATTAAGACTGAACCATTTTATCGCATCACTTAAACTTGCTATATTAGTTTTTACAAAATTAGTATAAATTAACGGAAAAGCAGTTTCGAGTCCTACTATCCCAAATGGAGCTGTTTCTAATCCTTTATTTTTTTCTTTTATTGTATGTGGTGCGTGATCAGTTACAATGCAATCAATTGTTCCATCAAGTAATCCCGATATTAAAGAGTATTTATCATCTATACCTCTAACTGGAGGATTCATCTTGAAATTACTATCTCTCACATCAAATTCTGTCAGTAGAAGATGATGAGGTGTAACTTCACAAGATACATTTACTCCTCTTTTTTTAGCGTCTCTGACAATTCTAACTCCTTCTTTAGTAGAAATATGGCAAACATGATATTTTGCATTTGTTTCTTCTGCGATTAGGGTATCACGTGCTATCTGAATACTTTCTGATAGACTAGTGATTCCGTTCCAACCTTTTTCAGATGCATTTACTCCTTTGTGAACATAACCACCATATAGAATTTCTTCGTCTTCACAATGTGCTGCGATTAGTGTTTCGTAGCGATATGCATTCTTCATAGCTTCATACATTTGTCTAGTACTTTGGATTCCAAAACCATCATTTGAAAACCCGCAAACAAAATTCTTAAGGCTATTCATATCAACTAATTTAGTATTATGTTTTTGGTTTATTGTAATTGGAGCATATGGTAAAACTTTAACAAGCGCATCACTCTCAATCTTTCTTTGTAAAGCCATTAAGTTTTCCATGGTATCTGGGGTGGGGTTAGTATTTGGCATTGCACAAATTACTGTATATCCCCCTCTAGCCGCAGCTAGAGTTCCAGTTTTAATAGTTTCTTTCTCTGGATTTCCAGGTTCTCTTAGGTGAACATGCATATCTATAAAGCCTGGTGAAATGAAGTTATTATCAACGTCAATAACTTCCATTTCATTTGTTATTTCTATTTCATCTTCAATAGCGATAATCACGCTATTTTCTATCAAAATATCTTTATGAATTAAACTATCTTTATATAAGATTTTTCCATTCTTAAGCAATTTCTTCATCAGTTTTACTTTATAATCAACACTTGATCAGTAGGAGATAAATCTGTAAGAATTACTTTAATCATTTCATCGTTTGATGTAGGAATATTTTTCCCTATATAATTAGCTTTAATTGGTAATTGTCTATGCCCTCTATCAATAAGAATAGCAAGCTCAATTTTTAGAGGACGACCTAAATCCATTACAGCATCCATCGCTGCTCTAATTGTTCTTCCGGTATATAAAACGTCATCAACTAGTACTACTGATTTACCTTCTATTGAAAATGGAACCAACTCTTTGTTGATATCTTTAGGAATATCAGATTTAATATCATCTCGATAAGGTGTAATATCTATTTCGCCAACCTTAAGTGAAATACCTTCAATATGTTTTATATTATCTTGAATTATATTTGTTAAGTTAACACCTTTTTTTCTAATTCCTAGAAGTACAACATCTTCAATTGTTTTATTCTTCTCTAAGATTTCATAAGAGATTCTTCTTATGGTTCTTTTAAGTGTTTCTGAATCGATAATTACTTTTTCCATTTGTATCACTCCATTACCCATTTTAAGACTGCCATACGGACATGAACACCGTTGGCCATCTGATCGAAAATTTTTGATTTTGCACATTCTACAACAGGATCATCAATTTCGATTCTTCTGTTGAAGGGTGCGGGATGCATTATTATTGAATCTGGTTTCATTTGACTTACTCTTTCCATTGTTAAACCATATTTACTCAAATAATCATCTTTTTCTAATGTCATTGAATATCCATGACGTTCATATTGAACACGTAAAAGCATAATTATATCCATTTCTTTAACTGCTTTTTCAAATTCAATGTGTTCGGCGCTACCATCATCAAATTCATTAGGACCTGAAATAAATACTTCCATACCTAGTCTTTTCATAACAGCAATATTAGTGTGTGCTACTCTTGAATGTCTAATGTCTCCAACGATAGTAATTTTAAGTCCTTCAAAGCTACCGAAACATTCTTTGATTGTTAATAAATCAAGTAAGCTTTGAGTTGGATGATTTCCAGTACCATCCCCACCATTTAATATTGGAACATTAATGTTTGTAAGTTGATTGTAATAGTTATTTTGACTGTGTCTAATAACAAAACAATCGTAACCTAGTGATTCGAAAGTTTTAACTGTATCATATAAACTTTCACCTTTTTTCAAACTTGAAGTTTCAGGATTGAAATTTGTTTCCTTCATCTTCATATTGGATTCGGCTTTGATGAAGCTATAAAGTGTTCTTGTACTGTTTTCAAAGAACATATTTACAACTGATTTCCCTTGAAGCTTGTCATACTCTTTACCATTCTTGAATTCAATGGCTTCTTCTAAAATCTCGTTAATGTCTACAACTGATAAATCCTTCAATGCAAATAAATTTTTCATTATTCCTCCTTATATTATAAAAAAAATTCTTGCCAGTCATAGACCAGAAGAATTTTATAAGTTCGAAATATTTTAATAAAAAATTATATTTTCATCGAAAATATTCAGTACTCTTATAAGTCTCTCTGGACTAATTTAAAAAGCTACTTTAATTCTACAATAAGATCTTTGATTCTGCAAGGAAAAACGAGTAAAAATAACATAAAAAAAACACTGTGTACAAACAATTAAAATATTTAAGTAAATATAGTGAGATTTTACTTAGTTTATTGTATAATTAACGAAGAAGTAGCTATTAATATTTTTATAATAATTTGCAATTAAAAGGAGAGAAAACATGAATAAATCAATTAATGCAATTCGATTTTTAGGAATGGACGCGATTAACAAGGCTAACAGCGGTCATCCTGGAATCGTGCTAGGGGCAGCACCAATGATTTACTCACTATATACCAAACATATGCATGTAACACCAAATAAACCTTTATGGTTTAATAGAGATCGTTTTGTCTTAGCAGCAGGACATGCATCAGGAATGTTATACCCAGTCTTACATTTAGCTGGATTCAATGTTGAAATGGAAGATTTAAAGCAGTTTAGACAACTTAATTCTTTAACTCCAGGACACCCAGAATATCTTCATACAGATGGTATTGATACAACAAGTGGACCACTTGGACAAGGAATAGCAATGGCTGCTGGTATGGCAGTTGCAGAAAGTTATTTGGCGGCAGTGTTTAATAAAGAAAAATTCAACATAATTGATCACTACACTTATGTTATTTGTGGAGATGGAGATCTTCAAGAAGGTGTTACCCAAGAAGCAATTAGTTTAGCTGGACATTTAGGACTAAATAAACTTATTGTTTTATATGATTCAAATGATATTCAGCTAGACGGACCATTAAAATGGGCTAATACCGAAAACACTAAAATGAAATATGAATCAATGTCTTGGGATTATTCAAGAGTTGAAGATGCGAATAATTTAGATGAATTAAATAAAGCAATTGAAAAAGCAAAATTAACTGATAAACCTTCTATTATTGAAGTTAAATCAATTATTGGCTTTGGTAGTTCAAAAGCTGGACAATCAGCAACTCATGGATCGCCAATGGGAATTGAAGAAACTAACAATATGCGAAAAACATTAGATTATAACTATCCAGAATTTTTTGCTCCAGAAGAAGTATATGCTGATTTCTTTAAGAACACCGTTCAAAGAGGAGAAGAAGCATTAAATAATTGGGATGAAATGTTTGAAGAATATCAGGAATTATATCCTGAACTTGCTAAACAATTAGATAATATAATTAATGGTGTATTAGACATTAATTATGAAGAAGTATTAGAAATAGCTAAAGTCGGAACTAATGAAGCATCAAGAGTCTCAGGGGGTAAAGTAATTACAAAACTATCTGAAAATTTAATTGAACTTATTGGTGGTAGTGCTGACTTAACTAAATCAACTAAAGCTAAAGGTATAAATGGAGATTTCTCAAAAGAAAATCCATTAGGTAGAAATATTAGTTTTGGGGTTAGAGAACACGCTATGGCAGCAATGGTAAATGGACTTACACTGCATAATTTAAGAGGATTTAGTGGTGGATTCTTTGTCTTCGCAGACTATATGAAACCTGCTGTGAGAATGGCAGCTATTATGGGAATACCGTCAATGTATATCTTTACTCATGATTCAGTAGCCGTTGGTGAAGATGGACCAACCCATGAGCCAATTGAACAGTTATCAATGTTTAGAACAACACCTAATGTTAATGTCTTAAGACCTTGTGATGCTAACGAAACAGCTTATAGTTTTAGATATGCACTAGAGTCTAAAAAGACTCCATCAGTAATTGCGTTATCTAGACAAAACTTAGAAGTAAAAGTTGAAACTAAGTATGAAGACTTCAAACAAGGTGCGTATGTAATTAGTGATAAAGAAAACTTCGAAGGAGTCTTAATTGCCGCAGGTAGTGAAGTAGGACTAGCAATAGATACTCAAGAATTACTTGCACAAGAAGGAATCAATGTTAGAGTTGTCTCGATGCCTTCAATGGATATCTTTAAATATACATCTAAAGAATATCAAGAATCAGTACTTCCAAAATCAATCACAAAACGCTTGGCTCTAGAAATGGGAAGTCCAGATTTATGGTACCGTTTTGCTAGCAATGTTTATGGTATTGATCGTTTCGGAGTAAGCGCACCAGGTAATGAAGCAATTAAATTCTTTGGATTTACTAAAGAGAATATTAAAGAAGTGTATAAAAAGATATAACAAAAAGGCAGATTATCTGCCTTTTTTAGTTATACTTATATCATACCGTGTTATAATAATTGATAGGTGGTATTTATGAAGAGAAGAATCTATATTTATCAAACTGATCTAAATAAAGAAATAATTGATCTATTCAGTATGATTGGATCTTCTTTTGTTGTAGAGAAGTTCGAAGATGATATCCTAACAGTAATTGACTCTGATTATTACAATGAGGAGCCAATAGACTTAGAATCATTTAGAGAACTTATTATACAGGATTTTGATAAAGACCTAACAATGTTTATTGAGCCGTATTTAGAAGAGAAATTTATCTTTGGTGAGAATGTAGTATGTTTTATCAAAGAGTTACATAATGGTATTTATTATTTTGAAGATATGATAACTTATGCAGTTATTAAAAATAAAGAACCTTTAAAGAAAAAACTAAAGAAATACATATCTGAAAAAGTAAACAGTGATGTTATTTATACAGCTAGAGTGTTTATAGAAAACAATATGAATTCAAGTTCAACCTCTAAGAAATTATTTATGCATCGGAATACTCTTAATTATCGGATTGATAATTTTATTGAATTAACAAAAATAAATGTTAAAACTTTTAAAGGTGCTAACGCAATATATATGTTATATAATTACTAAAACAATGATTTTGTGCACTTTGCACATAGCAAATAATCATTGTTTTTTATATAATTAAACCAGTGAAAATTAAAAGGAGATGAATTTATGGCTACATTAGAATTTAAAATGCTAGATAAAGTTTATGATAACGGAGTTCAAGCAGTATTTGACTTTTCTTTAAAAGTTAAAGATAAAGAATTTATTGTTTTTGTTGGACCATCAGGTTGTGGGAAATCGACAACATTAAGAATGATTGCTGGACTAGAAGAAATTACTCAAGGTGAATTATATATTGATGATATCTTAGTAAACGATGTTGCACCAAAAGATAGAAATATCGCAATGGTATTCCAGTCATACGCTTTATATCCGCATATGACAGTATACGATAATATGGCTTTTGGTCTTAAATTAAGAAAATTACCTAAAGATGAAATTGAAAGAAGAGTTCAAAACTCTGCTGAAATTTTAGGACTTGTTCCTTATTTAGATCGTAAACCTAAAGCATTATCAGGTGGGCAAAGACAACGTGTTGCCTTAGGACGTGCAATCGTTAGGGATGCTAAAGTATTCTTAATGGATGAACCACTATCTAATCTTGATGCAAAATTACGTGTCCAAATGCGTGCGGAAATTATTAAACTACATGAAAGAATTGGAACTACGACAATATACGTAACACATGACCAAATTGAAGCAATGACAATGGCTACTAGAATTGTTGTTATGAAAGATGGGTATATCCAACAAGTAGGAGCTCCAAAAGGTATTTATGACAATCCAGACAACTTATTCGTAGGGGGATTTATTGGTACTCCTCCAATGAACTTTATTCATGGTAAGATTGAAAAAGATTATTTTGTTGGTGAAGGTATTAAAGTATTAGTTCCTGAAGAAAAATTAGAAATTCTTAAAAGAAACAAAGTGTTAACTAAAGAATTAGTTTTAGGAATCAGACCTGAAGCAATTTTTGATGATAAAAGAATGAAAGATAAATTAAAAGATTCTATCGTTAACTTCACAGTTGATGTGGCCGAATTACTTGGTGCTGAAACTCATATACATACCAAACTTGGAGATAATGAGTTAATTGCAAAAGTAAATGCTCGTGCTGATATTCGTATTGGTGATAAAATTGAATTAGCATTTGATATGACTAAAGTTCATTTCTTTGATCCTGAAAGTGAATTAAGACTTAAATAAGATAAAGGCAAACTACGGTTTGCCTTTTTACTTGTTCAAATTTGTCCTTAATTTATCAATAGAATTATCAAGAAAAATAGATATTAATCAGTATTATATTATTGGGTGATAAATATGTACTATGTCAAAAGGTATCATAACGGAATTGTTGTCAAAGATGAAAAGAATGAATATTCCTTAAACAGTGGGATAAAGAAATACCTTAATAAGTTATGTATGGATAATCTATCGACATTTGATGGAAGAAAGAAAGCAATAATATCGTTATTGAAACAAAAAGACAATATTCCAATTTATATTGATAATAATATTTTTGTATATCCAACAAAAGCTTTAAGAGAGTTTGATATGATGTATATTAACTATTTTGAAGTACTCTCTTATAAAGAAGTTGGCTATAAGAGTACTTTGGTTATTTTTAAAAATCTTGAATACTTGGTAATTAATGTAAATGTTAAGAGAATAGAAAAACAACATAAAAGGATAAAAAAGATTACCGAATATTTAGGTCTTTCTAATTAGTTTATGAAAGAAAGTGTTTACATTGATTATAATAATAGATTTTATTTATATTATTTAGTATAATATATTTGAGTAAAAAAATAGGAGGCAAGAAAATGGCAAAAAAAATCGTAAGTGATTTAAATGTAAATGGGAAAGTTGTACTAATCAGAGTAGACTTCAATGTACCTATGAAAGATTCGGTAATAACTGATGATAATAGAATAGTTCAAGCTTTACCAACAATTAAGTATGTAGTTGAAAATAATGCAAAGGTTGTTTTATTTTCACATTTAGGAAGAGTAAAAGTAGAAGAAGATAAAGCAGGGAAAAGTTTAGCACCTGTTGCTAAAAGACTTGAAGAGTTACTTGGGCAAACTATTAAGTTTGTTCCACATACAAGAGGTCCTGTTTTAGAAGAAGCTATTAAAGCTTTAAATCCAGGTGAAATCTTAATGTTTGAAAACACTCGTTTTGAAGATATCGATGGTAAAAAAGAATCTAAGAATGATCCTGAATTAGGAAAATACTGGGCATCACTCGGTGATGTATTTGTAAATGATGCATTCGGAACGGCTCACCGTTCTCACGCATCAAATGTGGGGATTGCTGCTAATATTGATGAAGTAGCTGCAGGATTCTTATTAGAAAAAGAAATTAAATTTATTGGTGGCGCAGTTGATGAACCTGCTAGACCATTCGTTGCAATCTTAGGTGGAGCAAAAGTAGGAGATAAAATTGGTGTTATTAAAAACTTACTTAAAAAAGCTGATAAGATTCTAATTGGTGGAGGAATGAGTTATACATTCTTTAAAACTTTAGGTTATGAAATTGGAACATCAATTTGTGAAGATGATAAATTACAATTAGCTCAAGAATTACTTGACGAAGCTAAAGGTAAAATTGTATTAGCTGATGATATCTTAATTACAACTGAATTTAGTAATGATACTCCTGTTGCTGTCGTTGATTTTGATAAAATTCCAGCTGATCAAATGGGCTTAGATATTGGTCCGAAAACTTTAGCTAAATATACTAAAATCTTAAAAACAGCTCAAACAGTTGTTTGGAATGGGCCAGTAGGAGTATTTGAATTTAGTAATTTTGCAGGGGGAACAATCGGTGTTTGTGAAGCATTAGCTAGCTTAGAAAATGCGACAACTATTATCGGTGGTGGAGATAGTGCTGCAGCAGTAATCCAAAATGGATATGCAGACAAAGTTACTCATATTTCAACAGGTGGCGGAGCTTCACTTGAATATTTAGAAGGAAAAATTCTACCAGGTGTTGCCTGCGTAGATGAATTATAAAACAGAAAGTTAGGATGACGTATTTATGAGAAAACCAATTATCGCAGGAAACTGGAAAATGAACAAAACAAGAGATGAAGCACTACAATTCATCTATAATGTAAACACAAAATTACCTTCAAAAGAATTTGTAGAGAGTGTCATTTGTACACAATCTCCTATCTTAAGAGATATGGTAAAAAGACAAGGTGAAAATTTAAGAATCGGTGCTCAAAATATGCACTACTTAGATAGTGGAGCTTACACTGGTGAGGTTAGCGCCTTATTACTAGTTGATTTAGGTGTTGAATATGTAATTATTGGACATAGTGAAAGAAGAGCTTATTATAATGAAACAGATGATTCTGTTAATAAAAAAACACACCATGCCTTCAACCATGGATTAAATCCAATTGTATGTGTTGGTGAAAGTTTAGAAATAAGAGAAGCCAATAAAACAGATGAGTTTATTAAAGTCCAAGTAGTTAATGCTTTAAAAGGATTGACGAAAGACCAAATCAAAGTATTAGTATTAGCTTACGAACCTATTTGGGCAATTGGAACTGGTAAAACAGCTACATCTGAAATGGCCAATGATACTATCAAAGCAATTAGAAACGTTGTTGTTGATTTATACGATAAAGAAACTGCTGAAGCAATGAGAATCCAATATGGAGGATCTGTAAAACCGGCTAACATCAAAGAGTTATTATCAATGTCAGACATTGATGGAGCACTTGTTGGTGGAGCTAGTTTAGATGCTGATTCATTCTTGCAGTTAGTTAATGCTGGAACAAAATAAGCTAAATAAAAAAGCCACTCAAATTGAGTGGCTTTATTCTTATTATCTGTTGTAGTATTCTACGATTAGGTTTTCTTTGATTTCTGATAAGATTTCTTGTCTTTCAGGGAATCTAACGTAAGTAAATTCAAACTTGTTTTCATCAAAGCTAACAAATTCTAATCTAGTAACCACAGCTTCTAAACTGTTTAATACGATATCGAATTTTCTTGCTTTTTCACTAAGTGAAAATGTTTGTCCTGGAACAACTCTATATGAAGGGATGTCAACTCTTTTTCCTTCAACATAAACATGTCCATGGTTAACTAGTTGTCTTGCTTGACGTCTAGTTTTTGCAAGTCCTGCTCTGTAAATTAAGTTATCTAATCTAGATTCTAATAAGATTAAGAAACTTTCACCTTGTTTACCGTGCATTTTCTTCGCTTCGTTAAAAGTTTTCTTGAATTGCTTTTCGTTAACACCGTAAGTGTATCTAACTTTTTGTTTTTCTTGAAGTTGTACACCGTATTCACTTAATTTTGATCTTCTTTGTCCGTGTTGCCCTGGAGCGTAAGGACGTCTTGATAATTCTTTACCAGTTTCAGTGATTGAGTATTTTAAACGTCTTGCAATTTTCCAACTTGGTCCTGTATAACGTGCCATATTGTTTTCCTCCTTTTTCAAATTTTTGCGTAAAGAGTAATAACTTTTTCATTAGTCAGAATGTTTTAATGATTTCACCTCGTCAGCGGAGATTACTTTCAAACCTTTACGGAACATTCAGCAGTTAATAAATAGATTATTTAGCTGCCTTTATTACACATGCGCAACATATATTATATATAAAGTAATATAAAATGTCAATCAAATTGTTTATTACTTTTTCTAAAAGTGTTTGAAATCTCTATAATTTTTAAATTAGAGTTAAATACGCTTAGAGAAAGTAACAAAGATAATTTATGTGCTAATAAATAAAAGTTGTATTGTTAAGAATATTAGCTGCTTTATATTTTTGAAGTTTAAGATCGTATTGTGAAATATTTGTTATTTCACGCGAACTATTTAAGTAACTTCTTCTGACAACTTTTTTAGCTCCAGCACCTGAATATTTTACTGCTTTTAAATGTTTAGAATTGAAGATTGTAAATTTCATTATTGTAGTTCCTCCACTTATTATTTTTGTGTGTTTTTCACACACGCAAACAGTATTATATAAAAGGAATTACATTATGTCAATCAATTTGATTATTACTTTTTCAAGATATATTTTCTCAATATTTATCAACATTATTATCACCTATCGTAATAATATGTAAAAACATACAAAAATGCAAATAATTATGTTAGAATTATTATGATTTAAAGGAGTGATTTATTGATGTATGAAAGAATATTAGTAAGATACGGAGATTTAACATTGAAAGGAAAAAACAAACGAGTTTTTCTGGACCGTGTTAATTCATTAATCAGAGAAAAAGTAAATAACCCTAATGTTGTTTATGAAAAGAAGCATGATCGTCTATACATTTTATTAAATGGAGAAGATCATAATGAGATAATTAATGGACTTGATAAAGTATCAGGTCTTTCAAGTTATAGTTTAGTGACAAAAACAGATAGAGATATTGAGAGTATTAAGAAGAAAGCCTTAGAGGTAATTAATAGTGAAATTGAGAACCATGTTATTACTTTTAAAGTAGAGACAAAAAGAAGTGATAAAAATTATCCTATCTTGAGTCCGGAAATAACGAAAATCATTGCCGGACATGTTTTAAAAAATACTAGTATGTTAGTTGTTGATGTTCATAAACCTGAACTTGTATTGCATATTGAAGTTAGACTTGAAGCTGCTTTTGTTTATTGTAAAAAGATTAAAGGTATGGGAGGATTCCCTGTTGGTGTTGCTGGTAAAGGATTATTAATGTTAAGTGGAGGAATTGATTCACCAGTT
>DAOVWR010000033.1 GCA_030636545.1 Mycoplasmatota bacterium | reverse complement strand
TTATTTTCCAAATCACCTGTAATAATTAAAACTGGTTCCTTTACATCCTTTAGTTGATTCTCCACATCAAACTCACTAAATATCTTGTTATTCACTTGATAAACGATATCCAAATTTATAATAGAATTATCAATACATTGTTTAAATTTATTTAATACTTCTTCAGTTGATTTCAAACAATACATTGGTATAGTTTCATGATATGCATTTATAAATGTTTTCAGTGCTGCTTCTTTATCCTTCTGATATGTCTGATAAGCTGAATTAAGCATTTGGATACCCTTATTGTATTTTTCTTTGATTTTACCCTCTTCAAAATCCTCAATAACTTTATTCATAAACTTGTTTCTCCCTTTGAAATTCGGGATTCCATTCATTGATATAATATGCGAAGCAGATCCAGGGTGATTAACGATAAGTTGTAATGCTAACATAGCACCTGCAGAATGCCCTAATACAGCATATTCTTTTAGCCTTAACATTTTTGCCAATTCAACAACATCAAGTGCCATATTATCAAGAGTTATAGTCTCTAGTGAAACCTCATCAGACAATCCTTGTCCTCTGAGATCAACATAAATAAGTTCAAAATATTCCCCTAAAGGATCTAGACAATCATCAAAAAATCTCATATCAAATCCAAATCCTCCATGAAGAATGATTATTGGATATCCTTCTCCAATTCTTTCAATGTACAATCTTGTATCTCTAATTTCTACATAACTCGATTTTCTCATGTATGTTCCTCCCATAAATAGTTTATTAACTATACCTAAATAAATTAGTTAAAAATTACTAAAAAAACCAAACATTCTTTATTAAATTATCTTCAATTTCACATATAGAAACATCTTGATAATCTGAACCTCTATAACTTTTATGAATTATTACCATTTTTCCTATTTTAATTTGATTCTCAATGGTTATATGATTTTCTCTATTTTTAGTCTCTTCGCGATTAAATTCTTTAAGTTCTGATTTTCCTTTGGCTATTATTTTATTTGTTAATAGTTCATATATAATTATATCTTCATGCCAACATTCTGCTAATTTATCAATATCATGATCATTAAATCGAGATACCGCTTCCTCTACAATATTTTTCATCCTAAGTTTCCCCTTTCTTTAAATTTTATATATTTGCAATATGTCATCATAGTAATAATACAAAATAAAAAGACTATAAAGATTTAGTCTTAGTTGTAATTCTCAGCAATAATTATTCCTTGAATAGCACTCTCCCTAATCATGTTTTTCTTCCAACTTAAGTATAGTGGGATTTCATTAAACTTTCAACTAGTTTATTTTTCAAACTAATAACATTTCAAATAAAAAAGCCCAAGAGGGCTTAAATATATTATGGTTTGATTATTGAGTTTAATCTTTCAATTACAATTTCTTTCCCCAGTATTGATAGTACTTGTGGAAGATCAGGTCCGTGCATAGATGCAGTAGTCGCTATTCTTAAAGGCATAAATAACATCTTACCTTTAGCTCCACTCATTCTTCCAGCTTCTTTAATTATCGGTTTAATGTAAGCAGCATCAAAAGAAACTAATCCAATTAATAAATCTCTGAAGGCTTTCAATGTTTCATTTACACCTTCTTGATTTAAGAACTCTATTCCTTCTTCATCTAGGATAAATTCTTGTTCGAAGAATTCATCATATAAATCAACAATCTCAGCTCCATAACTGATTCTATCTTTAAAGACAGAAACAAGTGAATAAATCCAGTCTTCTGATTTATCTTCTGCAATTCCTTCTTCAACGATATGAGGCATACATAATTCAATTGTTTCTTCAATTGATAATGCTTTAATATATCTATTGTTAATATAAGCTAATTTCTCTTTATCAAATTTCGCAGGTGATTTTGATAGTCTTGATTCATCAAACATCTCAATTAATTCATCATGTGTAAGTATCTCTTCTTCACCTTTAGGACTCCATCCTAAAAGTGAAATAAAATTGAATAAGGCATCTGGTAAATATCCAAGCGATTGATATTGTTCAATATATTGAATAATTGAATTATCTCTTTTTGATAGTTTCTTCATGTTTTCATTAACAATTAATGTCATATGTCCAAAAATTGGTGGTGTCCAATTAAAAGCTTTATAAATCATCATTTGTTTAGGTGTATTTGTAATGTGATCTTCACCACGTAAAACGTGAGTGATTTCCATTAAATGATCATCTATTGCACAAGCAAAGTTGTATGTTGGGATTCCGTTATTTTTCATCATTACCCAATCCCCAATATCTTCACTTCTAAAAGTAACTTCATCCTTAACGAGATCGTTAAATGTATATTCTTTATTTTTAGGAACTCTAAATCTTAAAACAAAAGGTTTATCTTGATTAGGTAACCCATCACATTTACCTGAATAATGTAGTTTATCATTTCCTGAGGCAAGTAATTCTTCTCTTTCAGTTTCTAACTCTTCAGGAGTGCAATAACATTTATAAGCTAATCCTTTAGTAATTAATTGATTAGCGTATTTTTGATAAATATCAATTCTTTCTAATTGACGATAAGGTCCAAAACCTTTATCTTTATCAATTGATTCATCCCATTCAATTCCTAGCCATTGTAAGAATTTTAATTGTGATTCTACTCCGCCTTCAACATTTCTTTCAATATCAGTATCTTCGATTCTGACGATAAAAGATCCGTTGTGTTTTTTGGCGAATAAATAATTGAATAGCGCTGTTCTTGCGTTACCGATGTGTAAATGCCCTGTAGGGCTTGGTGCGTATCTAACTCGTACAAACATATTATCACTCCTTGACCTATCCTATTATAGTATATGTCTTTTAAAAATACAATAAAACAACACAACGTGGGATGTTGTGTTTTTTAGTTCAATCTTAACGTTTACTGAATTGTGGTGCACGACGAGCTTTTCTAAGTCCTGGTTTTTTACGTTCTTTAACACGTGGGTCTCTAGTAATCATACCTGCTGTTTTCAATACTTTTCTGTAGTCAGCATTTACTTCAAGTAAAGCGCGAGTAATTCCGTGACGGATTGCTCCTGCTTGTCCAGTAATACCTCCACCATTAACATTAACAGTGATATCAAAAGTTGATACATTGCTTGTTAATTCAAGTGGTTGCATAACATCTAGTCTAGTTGCAGCTGACGGAATGTAATCTTCAAATGATCTTTTGTTAATAACGAATTTACCTGTTCCAGGAGATAACATAACACGAGCAACAGAACTTTTTCTTCGTCCCGTACCTCTATACATTACTTTCTTTGCCATATAAATTCCTCCTAACCTTTCAGTTCAAAAACTTGAGGTTTTTGAGCCGTATGTGGATGCTCATTTCCAGCATATACATATAATTTTTTATACATTTGTCGACCTAATTTTCCTTTAGGAAGCATTCCTTTTACAGCGAATTCAATTAATCTTTCAGGATGAGCTTTGTTCATTTCCTTAGCTGTAGTTGTGCTCAACCCACCTGGATATTGTGAATGTCTGTAGTATTTCTTTTGGTCCCATTTGTTACCTGTAAGCTCGATGTTTTTTGCGTTAATTACGATCATGTAATCTCCACAATCAACATGCGGTGTGAATGTTGGTTTATGTTTACCTCTTAAAATTGTAGCAACTTCAGTAGATAAACGACCAAGTCTTTGGCCTTTTGCGTCAACAACAAACCACTTTCGTTCGATGTTTTGATTGTTTGCCATGAATGTTTTCATATTCATTCCTCCAATTATATTTTTTATAATTTCGGGCGTGGGATAAAAATTGTGTAAATGTACCGAAATATATAATATATTATTTGCTTATCTTTGTCAATCTATTTAACTAGTAAAATCTTAATCAATGTAGATTTTTGTGAAGTTTCCCACAACTTTCTTAACTGTGCTAACCGAGATAAACGCTTCTTTATCAATTGCTCTAATGAACATAATAAATTTATTAAGTTCATATGATGATATTATCGTATGTAGTATATCTTTTTCTTTATGTGAATAAGCGCCTGTTCCTTTGGAAATTGTTACTCCGTGTTTAGTTCTTGAAACAAGTAAATCGGCGATTTCTTCACCTTTTTCTGTGATTACTTCAATTTTAATATAGTTATATGAAGTATGCACTTTATCAATTACTAAACTAGTAAGAATAACTCTAATTATCGTGTAGATAGCGATTGGCCATCCAAAGATAAATCCTGCGATTGAAATAATAAAGGCATTTAAAGTCATTCCGAGTGTTCCCATTGTAATGTTTTTCTTAAATGATATGTATTGGAATATTATATCAACTCCACCAGCTGATCCACCAACACGTAAATTTAATCCTGTTCCAATACCAAGTAAGATACCTCCTACTAAAGCATTAGATAATAAATCATTTTCTAATAATATATGAATTGGAAATAATCCAATAAATAATGATTGTAGCAATACTGAATACATACTGTAGTAAATAAATTTTTTAGTCATTTTTAAATATCCAAAGATAATAATCGGGATATTTAAAATGAATAATAGCAGTCCTAAATTCAAAGATATTCCTAAATACTTATCAGTTGTGTTTGTGATTAACTGAGAAACACCTGTGAGTCCTCCTGAATAAAGACCAGAAGGATTTAAAAACCAAACAATACCAATTGCATAAATAAGACTTCCTAGGGCAATAATAAGGATCTTTTTATATTCTCTTTTAATAAATTTCATTATCTAAAATCTTCTTTCTAGTTTGATTCTGTATTCAATAAGTTTTGAATATATTCTTCTTCAATCTTTTTATCTAATCTTGGAAATAGTGGAACTGGCTTCTTAGTAACAACTAATTTATCTAGTTGTCCGAAGTCTAAGCTATCCCATGATTGAAGATTACTGGGGATATTTAATTGATTAAATAGTTCTTTGCTTGCGTCAATAAGAATTGGTGTAAGTAATATTCCAATTAATCTTAATGACTCAATAAGGTTATATAAGATACTATTTAACTCTTCTTGTTTCGTTTCATCCTTAGCTAAAACCCAAGGACAAGTTTCATCAATATATTTATTAGTTCTAGAAATTAATTTCCAGATATTTAGAATTGCGGAAGATACTTTTAGTTGATCCATATCTTCTTTATATTTAGTAATTGTTTCATTTACTAAATTAACTAATTGTTTATCAAATTCAAAATAGTCTTTTGTTGATTTCTTTACATTACCATCAAAATATTTATTAGCCATACTGATTGTTCTATTTAGTAAGTTACCAAAATCATTTGCTAAATCAAAATTGATTCTCGCAATATAATCTTCTGGAGTAAAGATTCCATCTCCTGAATATGGTAATTCTTTTAATAAGAAGTATCTTAAAGAATCTAATCCATATTTTTTTACTAAAGGTGCTGGATAAACTACTTTACCTTTCGATTTACTCATTTTACCATCTTTCATCATATACCATCCGTGTGCGTATAAATTGAAATTAAGTGGTACATCGAGTGCCATCAACATGATTGGCCAGTAAATTGCGTGGAAGCGTAAGATATCTTTCCCTACAACGTGCACTACTTCGTCTCCGTTCCAATATTTCTGATAAAGTGAGTCATCATCAGTATTGTATCCTAACGCGCTTATATAGTTAGATAGTGCGTCAATCCAAACATAAACTACGTGAGCTGGATTTGAGACAACTTTTACACCCCAATCAAAACTTGTTCTTGATACTGATAAGTCACGTAATCCTTGTTTAATAAAAGCTACAACTTCATTTTTTCTTGATTCTGGAGTTATGAAGTTTGGATTACCCTCAATATATTTTAATAGTCTATCTTCATATTTTGATAGTCTTAAAAAGTATGATTCTTCTTTAACTAGTTTTGTTTTTTTACCACAATCTGGACAAGTGTGTCCATCATTTAATTGTGTTTCTGTGAAGAAAGCTTCACAAGACATACAATAGTACCCTTCGTATTCTCCTAAGTAAACATCATCTTGTTCAAGTAATTGTTCGAAGATTTTCTTAACTACTTTTTTATGTCTTTTCTCTGTTGTTCGAATAAAATCATCATATTTAATATCTAGTAATTCCCATAAACCTTTTGTATTACTGGCTAAATAATCTACAAGTTCTTGGGGAGTAATATTTTGTTCCATCGCAACAGTTTCTACTTTTTGTCCATGTTCATCCATACCTGTTAGGTATCTTGTATCATATCCTCTTAACGCTTTATAGCGATTAATTGTATCACAAAGAACTGTGGTATATGAGTTACCGATATGTAACTTACCACTTGAATAATAAATTGGTGTTGTAATGTAGAATGTTTTTTTCATCTTCTCACTCCTTAATAATTAGGAACTTTCTATAATGTATATATACTATACTACTTGTGATATTCCATGTAAACATCATTTTTAGGAATATTACGATTTCTAGAAACTTGTTTGATTGCATCTTTTGATGAAAGACCTGATTCAATTAGTTTATTTACTTCTTCTAATATCGTTAAATCAGAAATAATTACTTCATCACTTTTACCGTGTAATATTAAAACTATTTCACCTTTTAAATCAGTTATTTCCATTAATGATTTAGTTGTTCCGCGAATAATTTCTTCGTATCTCTTGGTTAATTCCCTGGCGATGACTAAATCTCTTTCACCAAAAACCTCATACATATTCTTAACTGTTTTTGAAATTCTATGTGGTGATTCGTAAAAGATTAATGTTTCTTTATAATCGATTAAATTGGTTAGTTCTTTTTTTCTTTTTCCTTCTTTATGATCTAAGAATCCATAGAAGAAAAACGGGTGGGGAGGAATACCTGAAACTACCAAGGCAGCAAGTAGCGCATTCGCTCCGGGGATTGAAACAATATTGATATCTTCCTTAATTGCTTCTCTAATAAGGAAATAACCTGGATCGCTAATTAACGGGTAACCTGCGTCACTAATGATAGCGATATTTTGATTATTTAATAGTTCTTTTATTATCTCATTTGTTTTAACTTCTTTATTAAAATCATGATATGTTCTTAGCAAGCAGTTAATTTCAAAATGCTTCAAGAGTTTCCCTGAAACTCTTGTATCTTCAGCGTAAATTATATCAACTTTTTTTAAGATTTTGACAGCTCTAAAGGACATATCATCTAAGTTACCAATCGGTGTCGCAACTAGATAGAGTGTAGAATTATCATTTTGAAAGCTCTTCTGTCTTTGCATAATATCACTCTTTTCCAAAATTAAATATTTTCATTACCTCATCTGTATATTTATTACCTTCATGAACATAAAGAGGTTCTAAGATTTTAAGACCAGGTAAGCCATTGTTTGTTGCGTCAATTAATACCATGTTTGAATCGGTGCCTTTTTTTGGATAAACAAGTCTGATTCTTTTGACAGCAAATTTATGTTTTGTTAGTAAATTGATTATTTCAATTAATCTTTCTGTTCGGTGAACCATCACAAAACTTCCTTTAGTAGTTAACAATCTTTTTGCTTCGATAATTATTTCTTCTAGAGTAATGAATACTTCGTGTCTGGCGATTGTTTTGTAATCATGTTTATTTGTGTGTGAAGACTCTTTGTATTTAAAGAATGGCGGATTACAGGTGATTAAATCAAAGTAAGAATTTTCAAATGATTTATGTATTCCTTTAATATCTTTATTTAAAATTGTAATTTGATCTTCTAGATTATTTAACTTAATTGTTCTTACCGCTAAATCAAAAACATCTTCTTGAAGTTCAATACCAATAATCTTAGCTTTTGTCTTCATTGATAAAAATAATGGAATAGGTGCATTACCTGTCCCTAAGTCCAATATTTTTTTTGTCTTTGTAAGTGGAATAACAAAATCGGCCAGAAGAGTTGAATCTAGCGAAAAGTTAAACATATCTGGACGTTGGATAATCTTTATTCCATCGTACCCTAGTAAATCATGGATTATTTCTTTTGACATAATAAGATCACCTATTCTTGAGTGACTGCCGGTTTCTTGATATCATATTGTTCTATTTCTAATAATTCATCCACAAAAAAGGATTTAACTCCATCTTCTGGTGTTTGAACTCTGACTGATTTATCAATAATATTTACGGCAACAACTTTACCTCTACCAAGTTCTGTCTTGACATAAGTATGGTTTTTAGGAAGTTTTTTACGGTTTTCTTTGTATGTCTCATCTTCAAAACGGATACAACACAAAAGTTTACCGCATAATCCTGAAATATTTACCGGATTAAGTGATAAGTTTTGGTTCTTTGCCATTTTGATTGAGACTGTATCAAAGTCACCTAAAAATGTGTTACAACAAAGTAAATATCCACATGGTCCAATTCCACCAAGGAATTTTGCACCATCTCTTGTTCCAACTTGTCTTAATTCAATACGAACCTTAAATTCATTAGCTAAGTCTTTAACTAATTCTCTAAAATCAACACGACCTTCGGCGTTAAAATAGATAATTAATTTAGTACGATCTAATGTGTATTCACAACCTAGTAATTTCATATCTAGTTTATTGTTGTTGATGTGAACACCGCATTTTTCTAAGGCTTTTGGAATATCACGTTGGTTTCTTGAATGCTTTTGAAGATCATCTTCTGTGGCAATTCTTAAAACTGGCTTAAGCGTTGAAATTATTTCTGAATCTTCAATTGATTTAATATTTTCAATTACTTCGCCAAGTTCAATTCCTCTTACTGTTTCTACTACTACTTTATCATTCATTAAAACATCAAGTCCAACAGGATTGAAATAGTATTTTTTCCCAACTGCTTTGAATCTGATGCCAACTACTGTATTCGGCATTTGTGTTACCTTCTTTCTAAACTAAGCAATAAATTATCATATGCTAGTCGTTCATTAATGTAGGAATTAAGTCTTGCTGTAAGACTTAACATTTTCTCTAATTCTTCTATCAGTCTGTTTTTAGTTTTAATTGTGGCTATGTTCCTGATTGTATCCATTTCATCTTTGAATACGATGTTTCCAATATCATTAATTTTATAGTTAATAATATCTTTTTGATAAATAATCAATAAAGATAAAAATAATTTACTCATTGTCTTATCTTGGTATATTATACTACTATTCTCTTCAAAGTAAATAATTATTGATTCATCATTTGCTGCCATAATATTAAATAAGTCTTTTGATAAATCAAGAATCTCTAAAAAATACTCATTATTAGCTATCTCAACAGCGTCAGTGATTGAGTTAGTTAAGTTAGAGACAATTCTTGATGTTGATGATGGATACCCTGATTCAATTAATTCTTCTTCAACAATCATTTTATTGAGTGATGAAAACTGAACAACTTGTGATCTTGAAATTATTGTTGGTAAGATTTTATTAATATTCGCAGTCGTTAAGATTGCGTAAGTATCTGGATAAGGTTCTTCTAAAAACTTAAGTAATGAGTTAGCTGCACTAATATTAATTTTTTCAATATTTCTGATTATGTATATCTTTGGACCAGGTTCAACTCTTGTTTTAGAAAACTCTTTTTGAAGATCAATTATTTGTTGTTTTCTGATTGAGTTCTTGATTGGCTCTATAACGTATACATTAGGATGAGTTTTGTTTTTTATACGTCGACAATTGTGACAATTTAGACAAGGCACTTCTTCCCCAGTGCACAGTAACATTTGCGCAAAATAAAGGGCAGTCTCATATTTCTTAGTGCCTCTTTCACCTTCAAATAGATAGGCATGTGAAAGGCGGTCTTTTTTAAGACTGTTTGTTAGTAGTTGCACTACTTTTGGTTGTGTTTCTTTTATTTTGTCAAAAGCCATTTTACTCACCTTATAAAATATTCTTAATTATTTTTATTGCGTCCTCAATTACTTTTTCAATTGGTTGTGTTCCATCAACTATTTTAAATCTATCGCTATATTTTTTAGCAATAATCATATATCCCTCATAAACCTTTTCATGAAATTGTAATGTTTCTAAATCTAAACGATCTATTTTTCTAATATTTGAAAACACACGTTCTAATCCTACTTTTGGTGGGACATCAATAAACAATGTTAATTCTGGCAAAGAATCGCCAATTGCGAATTTATTGATTTCATAAACCTCATCAATACCAAGTTCTCTAGCGTGACCTTGGTATGCTAAACTTGAATCAATAAATCGATCACATAATATTATTTTATTATCCTTTAAAGCTGGGACAATTTTTTCATGATAATGTTGACTTCTTGATGCAGCAAAAAGAAGTGCTTCTGCGTGAGCATCCATTTCGATGTTATCTTTATGTAAAATGATACTTCTAATATCTTCTGCAATTTTAATTCCACCAGGTTCTCTTGTTGTTAAGATACTGAATCCTTCTTCAGTTAGATACTTTTCAACGCCAATAATGACTGATGTTTTACCTGAACCTTCAGGTCCTTCAAATGTAATAAATTTTCCTCTCAAAATAAACACTCCTCTTCTTTGGTAAATATTATCTCATATTTTTAATAAATAATAAATATCATTTTAATATAAAAATCTAATATTATGATATAATTAGAATAGAAACTTTGAAAGGTTTGATTTTATATGAGAGTAGCTGTTACTAATTTAACATTTGGATATGATTATCGTACTGTCTTAAAAGATGTGTCTTTTAAGGTTAATTCAGGCGATTTTTTAGCGATTGTTGGTAATAATGGTAGCGGTAAATCAACCTTGATTAAGTGTATCTTAGGAATTAATAAAATTCCACCAAAAAGAATTACACTTGATGATGTTGATATTACAGAATTTAAAAACTTTAAGAGTATTGGGTATGTTCCCCAAAAGTTTGATGATTTTAATTATGAGTTTCCAATTACTGTAAATGAAATATTACAAGTTTCTAGATATAATAAAGTTACTGAAGATGAAAAACTAGAATTACTAGATAAGATTGGAATTCTAGAACTTCAAAATGAAAATATAAATGAACTTAGTGGTGGAGAATTACAAAGAGTATTCATTGTTAGAAGTTTAATGAATAACCCTAAACTGTTAATTCTTGATGAACCAACCGCTGGAGTTGATAAAGCTAATGTTGAGGGATTTTATAAAACTGTTAACGAATTGAATAAAGAAGGTATTACAATTATGTTGATTACTCATAATATTAATGAGTCAAAAGCTAACTTTACTCATACATTATCAATTCATAATGGAGAAGTAGTTATGAAGGAAGTATTAAGGGGGGATGATGAATGATCTTAGCTTCTACTGAACCGTTTATCTTTGCTCTGTTTGAATACGCCTTTTTAAGATATGCTTTACTAACAGGAATTATTATGGGGTTCATTACTCCATTAATTGGATCATTTGTTGTAATAAGACGTTTAAGTTTTATTGCTGATACATTATCCCATTTTAGTTTAGCTGGATTATCTATTGGATTATTCTTAATC
>DAOVWR010000041.1 GCA_030636545.1 Mycoplasmatota bacterium | reverse complement strand
GATATTTATTAGCTAAATCAGAATCGGATAATGCCAAAATTGATACAGCAAATAATGCTGCGTTCTTTGCTCCATCAATTGCCATAGATGCAACAGGTACTCCACCTGGCATTTGAACTATTGAAAGCAGAGAATCAAGTCCTTTTAATTTCGATGATTTAACTGGTACTCCAATAACTGGTAAGCTTGTTAAAGAGGCAACCATACCAGGTAAATGGGCAGCGCCACCTGCTCCTGCGATTATTACTTTATAACCTTTTTCTATTGCTTCTTTAGAATATTTATACAATTTGTCAGGTGTACGATGCGCACTCACAATTTCCTTTTCATATCCTACTCCAAATGAATCTAAAATAAGGCAAGCATTTTTCATAACTTCCCAATCACTTCTTGATCCTATAATTACTCCAACTTTTTTCATATTTTTCCTCCTTAAAATATATAAAAATGAGGTTTCATAAAGAAAAACCTCATTATCTTAACTATAATGAATTTCCTTTACGTAGTCCTGAAATTTACGGCTCAGGGTAGAAACTTGCTTACCATATTAAAGCGATTATACGTAAGTGTTTTATTTCGAATAATTTGGTGCTTCTTTTGTAATGTCCACATCGTGAGGATGTGACTCATGCATACCGGCACTAGTAACTTTTACAAAATGTCCATTTACAATCAAATCATTTATTGTTTTTGTTCCACAATATCCCATTCCAGATTTAAGTCCTCCACATAGTTGATAAATAGTATCAGAAAGTTCTCCTTTATATGGTACTCTCCCTTCAATACCTTCAGGGACAAGTTTTTTAACTTCCTTTATTCCTTTTTGAAAATATCGGTCTCGTGATCCTCTATTCATTGCAGCCAAAGATCCCATTCCAACATAAGTTTTATATCTTCTACCATTATAAATTATTTCTTCACCTGGAGATTCTTTTGTACCAGCTAATAAAGATCCAAGCATAACACTGTTTGCACCAGCAGCTATTGCTTTTACAATATCACCACTATATTTAATACCTCCATCAGCAATTAATAATGCATTATGATCTTTAATATACTCATAAACTTCATTAATAGCCGTAATTTGAGGTATACCTACTCCCGCTACAACTCTTGTTGTACAAATAGAACCAGGTCCTATTCCAACCTTTACTGCGTTTGCTCCTGCTTCTACTAATTCTTTAGCAGCTTCTTTTGTAACGATATTCCCGGCTACTAATTCTAAATCTGGGAATTTCTTTCTTATCTTTTTAATTACTTCAATAACACCTTTTGAATGTCCATGAGCACTATCAACTGTAATAACGTCTACATCAGCGTTATATAATGCTTGTACTCTCTCCATTGTATCTTCCCCAACACCAACTGCTGCTCCACAACGTAATCTACCTTTTTTATCTTTACATGCAAAAGGATAATTAATAACATTATCGATATCCTTAATAGTTATTAATCCTTTTAATTTATATTCATTATCCACAATTGGTAATTTTTCTATTCTATGTTCTGCGAGTATCTTTTTAGCATCCTCTAAATTAGTACCTACATGTGAAGTAATTAAATTATCTTTAGTCATTACTTTTGTTACTAAAGTATCATCTAATACTCGATATTTTAGATCCCGATTTGTAATAATTCCAACTAGCACATTGTCATTTGTGACAATAGGTAATCCAGATATTTTATATGCTGACATTATATCTTCAGCATCCCTCAATGTAGAATCTTTCTTTAAAGTAATCGGATTTGTAATCATTCCACTTTCGCTTCTCTTAACGTAATCTACTTGAGAAGCTTGTTTTTCAATAGACATATTCTTATGAATGAAGCCAATACCACCTTGTCTTGCAAGTGCAATAGCTAGCTTCGATTCAGTAACTGTGTCCATTGCTGCTGAAACAATCGGTATGTTTAATTTAATATTAGGAGTTAGATAAGTTTCTAAATTAACTTCTCCTGGTAACACTTCTGACTTTTGTGGAATTAGTAATACATCATCAAATGTCAATCCTTCAATTATTTTTCTTCCATTAATTTCATCCATAAATCCTCCTATTTGCATTAAAAAATGGGCTCCTAAGCAAATGCAAAGTAGCCCATTTTAAGTAAATGGAGTCACTTCGCGTAGTCCTGAAATTTACGGCTCAGGGTAGAAACTTGCTTACCATATTAAAGCGATTATACACGTTTAAATGTTAATTCTATCATACTAATATTCTAAAAACAATACAATGTAAACGTTATTATTAAATATTTTGAATATTTACTAGTAGAATTATATCTTTACAAGATTATCCAATAGATCCTTCCATTTCTAACTTGATCAATTGATTCAATTCAACTGCGTACTCCATTGGAAGTTCTTTCGCAAACGGTTCAATAAATCCCATAATAATCATTTCAGTTGCTTGTTCTTTTGTAAGTCCTCGACTCATTAAGTAAAATAATTGTTCTTCACTAACCTTTGAAACCGTAGCTTCGTGTTGAACTTGAGCTTGGTTATTCTTAACAATGTTATATGGTAATGTATCTGATGTACTTATATCATCTAAAATGATAGTATCACATTCAACATTACTTTTAGCACCGATGGCTTTTTTATCATGTCTTATTAATCCACGATAATTCACTTTTCCACCTCGTGCACTGATTGATTTACTAATAATCTTTGATGTTGTATTTTTACCGATGTGAATCATTTTAGCTCCAGTATCTTGATACATTCCCTCACCAGCAAAAGCAATTGAAATAGTTGTTCCTTTTGCGCGGTCTCCTTTAAGAATACAAGCAGGGTATTTCATGTTAATTTTACTACCGATATTTCCATCAATCCATTCCATATGAGCATCTTCTTCTACTAATGCTCTTTTTGTGACTAGATTGATAATATTGTTAGCCCAGTTTTGAACTGTTGAATAACGACAATGTCCACCTTTTTTAACAAAGATTTCAACAATTGCTACATGTAAACTTGCCTTTGTATATACTGGCGCAGTACATCCTTCAACGTAGTTAAGACTAGCTCCCTCATCAACAATAATTAAGGTTCTTTCAAATTGTCCCATTTGTTCACTATTAATTCTAAAATATGATTGAAGTGGTTTTTTAACTGTTACTCCTTTTGGAACATAAATAAATGAACCACCACTCCATACAGCGCTATTTAAAGCGGCATATTTATTATCTCTATATGGTACAACTTTTGAGAAATACTCTTTAAATAGTTCAGGATATTCTCTTAAAGCTGTGTCTGTATCTGTGAATATTACACCTAAATCTTCTAATTCTTTTAGAGTAGAATGGTATACTACTTCACTATCAAACTGTGTCGATACACCAGCTAAAAACTTTTGTTCAGCTTCAGGAATACCTAGTTTTTCGAAAGTCTCTTTAATTTCTTCTGGGACATCATCCCAACTATCTTCACTCTTATCTGATGGTTTCACATAATATGTAATTTCATCAAAATTAATTCCCGATAAATCAGGTCCCCAAGTAGGGTTAGGTACATCCATAAAACGATGATAGCTTTTGACTCTAAAATCAGTCATCCAACTAGGTTCACCTTTTATTTTAGATATCTCTCTAACAACACTCTCATTTATTCCCTTACCAGTATCTAGTACACTCTCTATATCTGTTTTAAAGCCATATTTATAATCCCCAATTATGCTTTTTATTTCATTTTTTGTTTTTTCACTCATAATTGTTACTCACTTTCTTCTAGTGTTCCTTCAAATGCTTTCCAAGCAATAGAAGCACATTTTATTCTTGCTGGAAACTTATTTACTCCTCGATAAACAACGGCTTCTTCAAGTTCAACACTCTCATCGAATTCCTTATTAGTTAACATATTCAAATAAGTTTCAGTAATGTTTTTAGCGTCTGTTTTTGTTTTACCTATCAAAGTTTCACTCATGACAGAAGCACTACTACAACAAATACTACATCCAGTTCCATCATGTCTTACATCTTTTACAATTCCATCTTCAATTTTCGACTGAATTGTTATATCATCCCCACAAGTAGGGTTTTTAATATGAATCGTTTTATAAGTAGAATCATTTAAAAGACCTTTATTTCTAGGGTTTTTATAATGTTCCATAATTACTTGACGATATAAAACTTCTAAATCTCTCATATAATAACCCTCCTAAAATCCAACACTTTTGAAAAAGTCTCTAGCGTTCTTAACTGATTCAATAAACTTATCACAATCTTCAATAGTGTTATACAAATAAAATGATACTCTTAGTGTCGCCACTACTTCTAGCCACTTTATAATTAATTGAGCACAATGATGCCCAGCTCTCATACATATATTGTCTCCATCAAAAAACGTTACTGCATCATGCGGATGAACTCCCGCAATATTGAATGTGATAATTCCTGTTTCAGATGTTTTGTTGTAAACAATAATATCTTCAATTTTCAATAGTTTTTCAACTGCATAATCTTTTAGTTTCTTTTCATGAGTTGAAATATTCTCAAAGCCAAGATTATTTAAATAATCAATTGCAGCACCAAGTCCGATAGCTCCGGCAATTGGTGGTGTACCTGTTTCAAATTTATATGGTGAATCCTTCCAAGAGGCATCATATAAATTAACGTTATCATTCATATCTCCACCAAACTCAATTGGTGGCATATCTTTAAGTAATTCTTTTTTTCCAAACATCACACCAATTCCAGTAGGTCCTAACATTTTATGTCCAGAAAAAGCTAAGAAATCACAATCTAAATCTTTTACATCAATTCTCATATGTGGTGCAGCTTGTGCTGCATCAACACTTACAACTGCGCCTACTTCGTGTGATAATCTTATAATTTCTTTTATAGGTGACACATATCCCATTACATTAGAGACATAGTTTAACGCGACAACTTTTGTTTTCTTATTTAATACTTTTTTAAAGTTTTCTACAGTGATTCTGCCTTCTTTATTTAAAGGTACGTAGATAAGTTTTGCTTTTGTGATATTACTAACATTTTGCCAAGGTAAAACTTGTGAATGGTGTTCTAACTCACTCACAATTATTTCATCTTCACTAGTTAAATTATTTAGTCCATAGCTAGTAGCAACCAGATTAAGTGCGCTACTTGCTCCTCTTGTAAATATAATTTCATCAAAGTCAGCATTAATAAATTCACTAACTTTTCTTCTTGATTCTTCGTATAACTGTGTAGCTACATAACTTAAACTATATACGCCACGGTGGACATTAACACTATACTTCTCATAATATTCATCAAGTTTCTTAATTACTTGTTTTGGTTTTAAACTTGAAGCTGCTGTATCTAAATAAACTAGTGTTTTATCATCTAATACAGGAAAATCTTTTTTTAATAAATATGCATCCATGTTTTATCACCTACAATGTTTTTCTCTTTACAACCTCTAAAAAATCTTCGATTAATTCATCGGTTGTTAACTGTTTGATAATTGGACTTAAAAATCCAGAAATAATTAATCTTTCAGCATTCTTTAATGTAAGTCCTCTACTCATTAAATAGTATAACTGTTCTTCATCAATTTTACCAATAGCTGCTCCATGTGATGCTTCAACATCATATTCATCAATTAGTAATAATGGATTTGCATCTAGTCTTGAATTTTCTCCAAGAACAATTCCTTTATTTTGTTGACGAGCTATACTTCTTTTCATATTTTTATTAATTTTTCCAACACCCTCAAAAATCAATGAACTATCATTGTTTGATACTCCATAGTTTTCAATATATCCTTCAGTGTCAGGAGCGTTATGTTCAATTATTTGTTTAATTCTAACTTTTTGTTTTTTTGAAGTTATTGCGACAGTTTTCGCTACTGCGTTTGCGTAATCTCCATCTAAAAACATATTAATTCTTAAGTCAGCATCAGCATCACTTACTTCAGCAATACTATAAATACTTGATCCATATCTTGATATATTGCTATTTCTAATAACTGAAACTTTTGAATTTTTATTAAATTTTGATATTCCTGAATAACGCAATTTTGCATTTTCAGAAATATATGAATCAGAAACAAAATCTACTTTTGATTCTGTATTACTAAACAAATATTCAAAATAATTCAATTCAGCATTTTCCTTTAATGTAATTTTTGTATTAATTACAGAATCAGTATTCTCCTGAATATAAAAGATATGTAGAGTTTCTTTTTCACTAAAGTTTCTCGGTACAACAATATCCATTACATTATTATAATTAATCGATAATTTTTCAAATGACGATTGAAGATTTTTGATAATAACTTCTCCATCAATTATTACTAGATAATTATTTAATTTTTCAGTGAAAAACTTTCTGATTTCACTTGGTATATTTTTCTTCAATTTTGTTATGTCGTTATATTTCATCATTATAGGTCAAGAGCTTCTTTAGTGGCACAAGTACCTAAGATAATTCTTTCTTCTTCCTCTTCGATAAATACTCTTTCATCATCGATACCAAGTTCTTCTTTGATCCAATCGTATCCTTCTTGATCAATTCTTTCAATTAGTTTTTGATCTCCTGATTTAACAATTCTACCTTGCATCATTACATGAACATAATCAGTACTAATATATTCTAATAATCTTTGATAATGGGTAATTAATAATAACCCTAAATCAGGTGATTTCATTTTTGTAATATTTTCACCAACTATTTTTAATGCATCAACATCTAATCCTGAATCAATCTCATCTAATATTGCAATTTTAGGATTCAACATTTTCATTTGGAGAATCTCATTACGCTTCTTTTCTCCTCCGCTAAATCCTTCGTTTAAATAGCGATGTGGTAAATCTTCATTCATTTTTAATTCTTTTACGGCTTTATCATATTGAATAATGAACTTAAATAAAGAAATGCTTTTTCCTTCTTCACTTCTTGTATTCATAGCTGTTTTAATAAAGTCACTATTAGTTACACCAGGAACTTCAGCAGGATTTTGCATCCCTAGAAAGATTCCGGCCCTGCTTCTTTCATCAACTGCCATATCTAAAACATTTTTACCATCCAAGATGATTTCACCTTTTGTAATTATAAATTTAGGGTGTCCCATGATAACACTAGCAAGTGTTGATTTACCAGTTCCATTAGGTCCCATTATAGCGTGAGTCTCCCCACCTTTTATTTCTAAATTAACGCCTTTCAAGATTTCTTTCCCATCTACTTCAGCGTATAAATTTTTAATCAATAATATGCTCATTTGTATTCCTCCTTTGTTCACTAATATTCTAACAAATCAGCAATATTAATGCCAATGATACGATATATTATTTCACTAAATAAACATATAAAAACTGCACCAATTCTTTTTCATAGTTTTCTATGACTAAGTATTTAGGTGCAGTTCATTTAAGAAGTTGCAATTTTTCTTTAATTTCTTTCTAATATACAAACTGTTTAATAGTTTTTGAAACAACAGAATACCCGAGTTCATTTAGATGGAATCCATCTATTGTATATTCAATTCTAAGTTGATCAAAGTCATTTTTTAAATACTTAGTTATATCAACAAACTTCAAACGGTTTTTTCTAGCGTAATTTCTTAAATAGTAATTCAACATATTTATATCAAAGTTATCTCTCGCATCAACATATTCACGAGCAATATTATCCATATTCGCAGGATTAACAGGAACAATACTTAGAATATGAATTTCCGTATCTTTTGATCTTCTTTTAATCTCTTGAACGATTTCAATAATATTATTATAAATATCTTTTACATTCATGTCTTCAAAGCCCATATCGTTAGATCCAACTGACAAGAATATTTTCTTTGGTTTGTATTTTATTACTCTTTTATATAGTGATTGTATTAATAATACTGATGTATCTCCAGAGATACCATTATTATAGATAGATAAGTCTGTAAAATCATTATCGATTTTTAGATTTTCTATCAAACAATCGCCAATTAAAACGATTTGATTTTTCTCAAAATCTCTTGAAGCAATTACTGCTAGTTTTTCTTTATATTTCTTCATTATTTCCTTTTTATTCATTTTCCTCTTCCTCCGCTTCACCTTTATAATAATCGGCTAGTGGAGAAGCAAAAACTCTCTTAACAACAACTAAAGTTGTTAATGCAGATAATGAAACAATGATTCCTAAAAGAACATATCCAAGTCCAAAAATAATTCCGATGATTGCACTAATCCACAATGTTGACGCAGTAGTTAATCCATAAACATTAGAATTCGTTTTTAAAATAGCACCAGTACCTAAGAAACCTACTCCAGTTACTACTGCGGCAATAATTCTTTGTCTATCTAAAACAACATTTCCAATAAATTGCGGGTTTTCATTCGCAAATTGAATTGCTTCTAAATACATTGTTTCTTGAATTATTGCTAAAGCTGCTGCACCTATTGCTACTAAAGCATGTGTTGTCATTCCAGCAATTTTATGTTTTCTCTGTCTTTCAAAACCAATAAGACCTACAAAGAACACTGTAAGTCCGAGACTTTGTAGGATGTAAAATATATCAATAGTATTATCCATCCTATTCACCTTCTTCCTATTGTAACTAATTATTATAAACGCTTACATTTAAAAAAGCAATAGTAAAGGCGAAGAAAGTTCTTCGCCTTATTACATTATTATTCCTCGATACTATAATCCATTGCTTCGTAACGTTGGTACATTTTGTATCTACGTTTCGCTTCTTGTAAGTTTCTGCTATATAATTCTTCAGCGTGATCTGGGTTAATATCAACTAATTGATAGTAACGAGCTTCATTCATTAGATACTCTCTATAACGATCCCATTGAGGAGGTTTAGAGTCGATTTTGAATGGATTCTTTCCAATTGTTTCTAGTCTTGGATCAAATCTAAATGTTGGGAAATATCCGCAAAGAGTAGCTAATTTTGCTTGGTTTTGTGAATTTGTTAATCCACCTTTGATTGCATGTGCAATACATGGTGAATAAGCAATTACTAATGAAGGTCCTTTATATGCTTCAGCTTCTTTGAATGCTTTAAGAACTTGTTGTTGAGAAGCACCATGTGATACTTGAGCAACATAGACATGTCCATAACTCATTGCGATAGCAGCTAAATCTTTTCTCTTACCTTCTTTACCACTAGCTGTAAACTTAGCGATTGATCCGATTTTTGATGATTTAGAAGATTGTCCACCAGTATTAGAATACACTTCTGTATCTACTACTAAGATATTGATATCTTCATTGTTTGCGATAACGTGGTCTAATCCACCATATCCAATATCATATGCCCAACCATCTCCACCGATAATCCAGTTACTTTGTTTAACGATGTAGTTTGATAATTCTTTAATTTCTTCTGCCATATCACTTGAATCATTTTCGATTAATGGCATTAGTTTATTAAATACTTCTAAAGATTTTTCTCCATCAGTTCTATTTTCAATCCATATAGTGAATTGTTCTTTAATTTCAGGAGTAACTTTTTCCATATTATCAACAAAGACATTTTGTAATCTATCACGTAATGCTTCGTTAGCTAGTCTCATTCCAAATCCAAATTCAGCGTTATCTTCAAATAAACTGTTAGCCCAAGCTGGACCGCGTCCATTATCTAATACTGTATAAGGAGTTGCTGGGAAACTTGCACCATAAATTGATGTACAACCAGTTGCGTTAGCAATTTG
>DAOVWR010000050.1 GCA_030636545.1 Mycoplasmatota bacterium | reverse complement strand
ATATTTTCTCACAATTTGAAGCCTCCTATAAAAATTAGAGAGTGTATATTAATTATATAATAACATAAATTATAATAACAGTCTTGACATTTCATCAACACTGTGAAGTCGCTCTATTTAGCCCAAAAATAAAAAAAGTTTTTTTTGAATAGATTTATAATTTAATTTTATTTACTTTTTAATTATAACAATAGTAAACTAGAATGGAAATATATTTATATTAATTTTTCTTTATACGTAAAAAATATATTTATTCTATGTAAATGCAACTCTATATTATGCTATAATTATGAAAAGGAGTGATATTATGACTAATTTTGATATATTAGTGTTCAATATATATCTTTTAGCTATCTTCACAATACTGGTTAAAACAAAAACAATTACCCAAGTATATCGACTTTTTAAGTTACTTAATGTTGCTTTGTTTATCTACTTAATAATTGTTATTGTACAAGATGATGTACCTCTATTTGAGTACTTAATAAAGGGAATTCCCCTTATTTTACTGATAGGTACAATTGTTCAAACTGAGGTTATATTAATACTAAGCAAATTAGGTTTTAAAAAGAGTTCATTGTTTAGTAATACACTGGAAGATAATATAAAAATTGAGTTGATTAAAAGTATAGATCACTTAAGCGGTAAAAAAATTGGTGCTTTAATTACATTTGAAAAAAATACTTCAATGGATGAATACATAAGTAACGCCTTTAAAATAGGGGCTCCCCTTAATAGCGAACTACTATCTTCAATATTCTATCCGAATACACCATTGCATGATGGTGCTGTAATAATTAGAAGAAATAAAATAGTTTGTGCAGGGGCTTATTATCCACCAACAGAGCGATTAGATATTCCTAAACAACTTGGATCAAGACACCGTGCTGCGATTGGAATTAGTGAAATATCTGATTCATTAACAATTATTGTTAGTGAAGAAACTGGAAATATTAGCATTTCAGTTGATGGGTACTTAGATTTAGATATAAGTAAAGAATCTTTGTTGTTATATTTGGAAAAACATTTACAATAATATAAAAAGCCTTCGTGGCTTTTTTTATTATTGTTATTATGATATTCCGAAATATGATATAATAAATATTGATATTAGAAATTAGGTGATATTATGGAAAAATATGATGTAGTAATTATTGGTGGAGGGCTTGGAAGCCTTACAACAGCGACTTATCTATCAAAACGTTTGCGTAATGTTGCAGTTTTTGAAGAAGGTAAACGTAAAAAGATCCAAAAATATACTAATCGTCTAAAAGATACCAATAATAATAAATACAATTTTAAGTTTTATAACTACGATCTTGGTGGAGTCCATCAAGGTGATTTATTCTATGAATATTTAAAGAGATGTGGATTAGAAAATGATTTTGAATATTTCGATAATCCTTATACTATGATTGTAGATAAAAATAAGAGAATTATTAAAAGACCAAATGATTTTAATAACTTCCTTATCTATTTAGTTAGATATTACCCTAAACAAAGGGATAAAATACATCTATTATTTGACGATATTACAAGATATCATAAAGACTATAAAGAACAAAAATTAGCTAGATTAAATAATTTAGAATATACCCTTCCTTCAATATTGATTGAATTAGGGGATTTAAACTTATTTTCTGTATTAACTAAGTATTTTGATGATGAAGATCTAATTAACGAATTCTCATTAGTTTATGATTCAATTGGAATACCTCTTAAAGAGATAAATGCTTATTACTATTTTATTAAATGGTTTGATACATTTATCGATGGATCTCACTTTATTAAAACATCGTTTGATAAGATAGTTAAAACATTTTCTAGTGAAATATCGAAGACAAGAGAGAAGATATTTACAAATAGAAAAATTGATCAATTTATTATTAAAGATAATGTTATTGAAAAGATAATCGATTCTAATGGAGTTGAGATACAAGCTAAACATTATGTTGTTAATATGAGAATCGATGATTTTGTAAAAAAATATTTACCTAAAGACGAGAAAATCAAAGACAAATTTCTAGATATGTATTCTACTATTGAGAAAAAACGAGTTATTAATCAAGTATATATAGGGTTAGGTAAAGACGCTAAAACACTAGGTATTAAGGAAAGACATTATATGTTTAGTGAAATTCCTGATGATGAGATTAGAATTTTAAGTTTAGTAAACTATAGAGAAATAGATGAAACAAGCTGTCCTAAAGGGCTTGGGGCTATTTTAGTTGAGTTTATTGATGATAATTTACCTCGAAAGAAAAAATTAAATCAAGTAATTGATCAACTTGCTAAGTATTTTCCAAAAATAGTAGACAATATCACTGTTAGTAAAATAGGGCATAAAAGAGACTATTTTGGTGGTACAGCCAGTAAAGAATATTGGCAAAACAAGACGATTAATGATTTATTCTATATGGATGATTACAGTGTTACTAACCCGTTTAAAAATAGTTATTTTGTAGGGGCATGGGTAAAACCTGAAGCTGGAATTTCAGGGATAGTACAAACTGGTGTTGAATATGGAGATATTATAGATGACTTAATTTATCATGGAGATGAAGAGGATTACTTTATTACTCATGATGAGTTAATGGCTATAATTGCACATCAATATATTCCTAACTCATTAGGAAAGCAAGAAAAGAATATTCAGTTCTTTGTTGGGAAAGACTCGTATTATATTCGTACCAAAGCAAAACACCATCGTGTTTATAAAGGTGTTACGGATATTTCTGATATTATAATTATTGCAACAAATGAGTGTTTATATGATTTGAGTGTTGGTAATACAACACTGGAAAAGAGCATAGATAAGGGAATACTCGAATATGTTGGAGACAGAGAATTTCTTGAAGAAGTTATTGAAGCATTCGATATGGGAATTGAAATAGAGAGTGCACAAAGATATAAGTTTGTTCAAGGAAAACACGGATTAAAGTTTATGTTAGCTATTATAATGGTATTGATTTTATCTAATTTACTTGCTAACTATCATAATTATTTAATTATTGCTCCTTTAACAATTGTTGTTTTAGGGGGAATAATATACTGGAAATACCGTATTTACAAGGTTATTAATATACTTGAATATTTAACAATTGGGTTGTATGTTGTGATTCTATTACTCAGTATATTCATTCCTGAGGTAAATACTATTAAAGATAGTACTTATACTTTATTGTTCTTTTCGATATTTTGGCTAGGTACATGGTTATTTAATAAGCCTGTAGCTTTCAGTTATATGAGACATGATTATCGCTTAGATTATACAAGAACCAAGTTATTCAAATCGATGTGTGGAGGATTAACTTTCATATGGGGAATGATTTTCTTTATAGTTGCGATATTAAGTATCTCTCTTACTAGAAGTTATTCATCATTAAGTTATTATTTGGCTATTTTAGGTCTTTATCTGACATACTATTATCCTAATTCATATATTAAGGGAACAATTGATAAATAAAATAAAGGTGGTATAAATGGATCTATACTTTGTTATTGCATTACTAGTCGTTTGGACTGGGTTTAATTTCATTTTAAAATTTGCTAATAAGAATAAAGCGGACTATAGTTTTATAGTCACTTTTGCTTATGCCTTAGGTTTTATCTATTATTATTTCAACGATCTTATGGGTTCTATCTACTATACTTACTATACTTATTCACTAATTGGCTTTATGACAATAATCTTAATGTTTAAAATAATTATTAGTGTATTTAGAAAAGACAAGACTGAAGCCGATTTCCAGAAGTTAGAGGAAGAAATCATAGATCTAAATAACGATTCTGAGCTATTACGTAAAAGATTTATTTCCACAATAGAAATATTGAATGATGGTATGTGTTTTAAGGATGAAGGAGAAGATTTCTTTGGAACCGATAAATTTATCGAATATTTTGGGTTAAAGAATAATGTCTTTACGAAAGAAATGTTTGAAGGCTTGATCTACAAAGATGATTTAATTCAGTACAAAAGTATACTCGAAAAATTGACGAAAAAAAGTCCGATTTATAACACTACTTATCGGATAATAAATGATGGTAATCTAGTATGGATAAAAGAGGTAGGAAGAAAGATATTTTTAGATAAAAAAACATCAATAATTTCGATTATAAAACCGATGGATATTAGACAATTTCCAGAAAGTGAAATAGATGTCTTAAATCAGCTTCCTCTCTATAAAAATATGTATGAAGAAATCCAAAAACTTATCCACTCAAAAGTCCCATTTACTTTTTTGATAATCCACCTGTTAAACGTCCCAAATATCAACGAAAAATATGGTCGTGATGTCGGTGATTTAATGATGGGAGAGTACATGAAGAAACTACGTTATAACTTCATCAAGGATAACCATAGTTTATACCGTATAGGTGGTATAGATTTTGGTCTTATTATAAAGGATGATAGAAAGGTCGAATTAATAGACAGAGCACTCAAACATGGAGGCGATTTATTTAACTTGACAATGGTATTTGGTGGGATAACTCAAACTTTATACCCAAATCTCGGTATCTCAGAATCCAACCGTGAAGGGAAGATTGCTGATCAAATTATTGATGAAGCGACTGAAGCGCTTAAAATTACTCTCAAGGATTCATATGATGCAAATTATAAATACTTCAACGAAAAATAATATTAAAGATAATCATAAAAATACAAGTATGTTAGACACTATTCATTAGCGCCACCTAACATAAATCATGTCTAATCATACTCAAACAACACCTTATGAATACCAATGTGAAAAACTCAAAAAAAACAGTGAATTCTTCAACCTAAATAAGTATGACTATATTTAAGTCTGGTTTTAGAAAAATATAACAAAAGATATCTTTTCAAATTCTAAAAGTTATCGTCAAAAATATCGATTATAGTCACTAATTAAAATCCGATGTAGATTATTCATTTATTCGCTATTAATTAATATTTATTTTGACAGAAATTATTACAAATATATATGTATTTTTCACATAACTATTCTAAATTACAAAGGAGAGAAAATTATGAAATATTCGGCAATTATTTTAGCTGCAGGAAGTGGTTTAAGAACAGGGTTAAATACTAATAAAATTTTGATTCAAATAAATGGTCGCTGTGTAGTTGACTATAGTTTAAAATTCTTTCAAGATGATCCAAATTGTGGAGAAGTTATACTAGTTGTTTCTAAGAGAGATTTTGAAGCATTACAGGAAAAGTATGAAAGTACGTCAACTAAAGTAATTATTGGTGGTGTTCACAGACAGGATAGTGTATATAATGCGCTTAAAATAGCCGTCTTCGACTATGTTATGGTTCATGATGGAGCTCGTCCTTTCGTCTTAAAAGACAACATTGATCTAATTTTTGATAATTTAGAGGAATTTCCTTCTATCACATTAGGCGTAAAAGTTAAGGAAACTGTTCAAGAAGTACGTGGTGATCGCGTTGTTAGAACACTTGATAGAAATTCACTGATTCTTACACAAACTCCCCAAGGATTTAAGAAGGATATATTGATTAAAGCACACCAGTTAGCCTTTGATGATACATATTTTGGTACTGATGATACTGTTTTAGTTGAAAGATATCTAGGAATTATGGCTTTTGTTATAAAAGGAGATTATCGAAATGTGAAGTTAACAACTCTTGATGATATTAATTTATTAGAAGTGATCTTAAAATGAGAATAGGGCATAGTACAGACATCCATAGGCTAGAAAAAGACAATAAGCTGATAATAGGTGGAGTAACAATTCCCTATTATCTAGGAAGTGTTGGACATAGCGATGGAGATTGCTTATTACACACTGTCTGTGAGTCCCTAATTGGCGCTTTAGCACTAGGAGACCTAGGACAGTTATTCCCTGATACTTCTGAAGAATTTAGAGGAATAAGCTCTAGTTTACTTGTTAAGAAGGTTATGAGTGAAGTAAAAAGATTAAAGTATAAAGTTATTAATATCGATTCTACTGTATTTTTAGAAGAACCTAAACTTAGCAGTTACATCTTTGAAATGCGTTCTAATATTGCAAATTTACTTGATATTGAGATAAATCAAGTAAGTGTAAAGGCTACAACTAGTGAAAGAGTTGGTATTGTTGGAAGAAAAGAAGCAATTATGACTGAAAGTGTTGTATTAGTAGAAAAAACAGATAAACAATAATATTACGAGGTGATATAAATGAGTGTTTCAAAACGATTATATAGAGTTAATAAAGATAGAGTCTTTTTAGGGGTTTGTACAGGAATTGCTGAATATTTAGAGGTAGATGTTAGTATTATAAGAATTGTTTTTGTAGTATTGGCTTTAACTGGAGTAGGAGTCCCTGTTTTGATATACCTTATCATGGGAATTATTCTGCCAATTAAGGAAATAGAAATCAAAAAGGCAGAAACAATTGAACGAGACGAGTATTCTTACAATGAAGACGATTATAAGTATTAGATGAAAAAAATAAGTAAAGAAATATAAATATCTATTATTTATTACACTATTATTTGGAATTAATCAGTTATATGTGTTTAATTTAACAGTAATATTTTATATAATAGTTGTTATAGGATTCACAATCTTAATACATCTGAAGAAAGATGAAGTAAAAGAATATAGAAGAAATTACCTAAAGGAGGCTAAGAAGTCATGATAGAGACAGATCACGGTAACTATGAAGTTATAAAAGATTATAAAGAAGCTCTTGAGATAAAAGCTTTTAATGATCGTTATATTAGTTATTTAGATAAATACACATATATTGTTGGTGACTATAGTGCTGATATGCTCCGTTTTAAGGGGTTTACAGAAGAAAATCATGAAACAATTCCAGATTATTTAATTGAATCATGTACACCAAATGCACCATATTTTGTATTAAAAAGAAAAGAATAAGGACTAATCCTTATTTTTTTTAGCGTTTTAATTAATCTTTAAATGACTTTGTTGTATAATGTAAATGCATTAACAAATTGAGGTGAATACAATGAACGTTGAAATTATTGAGAAACAAGTTAAGGAAATATTACATAAAGTAAGACCATATCTTCAAAGAGATGGTGGGGATGTTACATATATAGGATTTAGAGATGGAATTGTCTATGTTGAGATGCTAGGAGCATGTGTAGGATGTAGTGCTTTAGATACAACATTAAAGGATGGAATTGAAGCAATTCTATTAGAAGAGGTTCCGGGTATTATTGGAGTAGAAAATATTTAAGGGTAATCCCTTTATTAAGGTGTTTAATATAATTGAAAATCATCAATTTGATTTTCTTTTTTTTATAAATACTTTCATGTTATCTTAATATTTGATATACTATTTACGAGTAATCGAAAAATGAGGTGTTTTAATAATGAAACAAGGGAGCATTATTAAAGGAGAGATTACTGCTATAAAGCCGTATGGTGCTTTTGTGAAAGTGGACAAAGAATATGTAGGATTAATACATATATCGGAGTTTAGCGACGGGTTTGTACGTGGTATTGAAGACTACGTGAATATAGGAGATGTTATTGATCTAAAAATCCTAAATGTGTCTAATAATAGATTAAGCTTAAGTTATAAGGCATTACATAAGAAAAAGAAAAGATATAACATTGAATTAGAAGCAGGTTTCGATCCTTTGAAAGAAAAACTTAGTGAATGGATAAAAAATTATGATTTAAAAAACGATGAATGATCATCGTTTTTTATTTGCGTTAGGTTGTTTTTATATACAAAAGGTGCAAGATATGGTAATATTTAGCAGTAATTAAGGAGGTTTTATAAATGAAAAAATATTTACAAGTAGATTATGGTAAAGCCCTTGATTTCGTGGTTAAAGGCGATTTAACAACGATTAAAAAAGAAATTGAAATTGCTCATAATACACTTCACACTAAAACCGGTGAAGGAAATGAGTTTTTAGGTTGGGTAGATTTACCAAACAACTATAATAAAGCTGAATTTGCTTTAGTAAAAGAAGCAGCAAAGAAAATTAGAGAAAATTCTGATGTCTTATTGGTTATTGGGATAGGAGGGTCTTACTTAGGCTCTAAAGCAGCTGTTGAGATGTTGAGTAAACATTTTGATAAAGAGAAAAAACTAGAAATCATCTTTGTAGGACACCATATTTCTAGTTCATATATTATGGATTTAGTAGATTATATTGATGGATTTGATTTTTCTATTAATGTAATTAGTAAGTCTGGGACAACAACTGAACCAGCAATAGCATTTAGAGTATTTAAAAAATT
>DAOVWR010000035.1 GCA_030636545.1 Mycoplasmatota bacterium | reverse complement strand
TTATTTTAGTGTTATTTTCTTTGTCACTCGGACTAATCTATTTTCTAAATGAGAAACTAAATAATAAAAGGAATTCCTAACTTAGGAATTCCTTTTATTATTTAGTTTCTCATTTAGATAATAGATTAGTCCTAACGATAAAGAAAACAGCACTAAAATAATTGTTCCGCTTATCATCCAGAAGTTTTGTGGTAATAGAATTATTAAAACATCCGTCGTATATAGAAGCCAATCATCATTTGTAAAAAATATCTTATGGAAAACTGTGAATGCTCCATCAAAATTGATAATAAATGATGCTCCTAAAAACATTACAAAAAACATTGGTCCGAAATAGATATTTTTATAAGTTTTATAAAACTCATCATAATCCTTCTTATAAAGCAAATACGATAGTGATACCGCTATAACTAGCGATATAAGCGCACTGATTTTCAATGTTGTATAGAGGTTTTTCACATCTACCATATGGCTGATTTCAGTATCTCTCATTATTACATTAACATCATCTAATTCATTAAGCCCAAACTCAAGATCATCATATCGATAATTTAAATAACCAGCAATTCTCTCTATTGCATAATCGTGATCAAAATAAACATCTTCATGAGATTCATAAAGCCCTTTTGAAAGTTGAAGATATGGTTTTGTAGTTAAAAGTGATGCGAAAAGAATTAATAGAAAGAAAGGTATTAATACACTTATTATTATTCTTATTATTTTCAACTACATCACTCCTTTTGTTTAAATTTAAATTCCTACTCTTTTATATATTTCATCAACATTTCTTAAAAAATATTCTATTTTAAACAGTTCATTTAATTCCCTATTGTTTATATGTTCAAGGATTGTTTTATCTTTTAAAAGTAATCCTTTAAAACTAATATCATTATTAAAACTAATCATAGCAAGTGATTGAATAGTATCATATGATTTTTCACGAGAAAGCCCTTTGTCTATAAGCTTTGTAAGTACTCTTTGTGAAAAAATAACTCCGTTTGTAAGGTAAATATTTTGCAACATTCGTTCTTCAAATACTGTTAAATTATCAAGTACTTTTTTGTATCTATTCAACATATAATCCAATAACATAACTGCATCAGGAATTATTATTCTTTCAACTGATGAATGTGATATATCTCTTTCGTGCCATAAAGGAATATTTTCATAAGAACTAACCATATATCCTCTTAAAACACGTGAACAACCTGAAATGTTTTCAGAAGAAATTGGATTTCTTTTATGTGGCATAGCACTAGAACCTTTTTGCCCTTTTCTAAATAGTTCTTCAACTTCTCTAATCTCGGTTCTTTGGAGATGTCTAATTTCTACAGCAATTTTATCTAAACTAGCCCCTATTAAAGCTATCTCAGCCATATAATTAGCATGTCTATCTCGTTGTAATACTTGTGTTGAGATATTAGCTGAAGCAATTCCTAGTTTCTCACAAACATAATCTTGAACAAATGGTGGTGTATTTGCATGATTACCAACAGCACCACTTATTTTACCAATTTCTACTTCTTTTCTTATTTGAGCAAATCTACTAAGATGACGGTTAAACTCATCATACCATAATGCCCATTTTAAGCCAAAAGATGTAATATCTGCGTGTACACCATGTGTTCTTCCAATACATGGTGTATTTTTATATTTAATAGCTTGTTTCTTTAAAACTCTTTGAAATTCTAGTAAATCATTCCATAAAATATCATTGGCTTGTTTGAAGATATATCCATTAGCTGTATCAACAACATCAGTTGATGTTAATCCGTAATGAACCCACTTCTTTTCTTCACCTAAGTACTCACTAATATTTCTAGTAAATGCAACGATATCGTGTCGTGTAACTTGTTCTAGTTCTTTTATGCGTTTCACGCTGAATTTAGCGTTTTTCTTGATTTTTTCGACGTCTTCCGTAGGTATTATTTTAAGTAAACTCCAGGCTTCTAAACTAAATAACTCTACTTTTAAAAGAGAGCTAAATTTACTATCTTCTGAATATAGTTTATGCATTAATTCTCTACGGTAACGTTCAATCATTTTTGAATAATTCCTTTAAAGCATTCTATTGTATTTTGTAATAAAGAAGTTATTGTCATAGGTCCAACTCCACCAGGTACAGGTGTAATGAATGATGCAATGTCTTTAAGATCATCAAAATCACAGTCTCCAATAAGTTTTCCATCAACTCTATTTACTCCAACATCAATAATAACAGCACCAGGCTTAACCATATCTTTAGTAACAGTATGTGCTCTACCTACAGCAGCAACAATGATGTCTGCTTGAAGACATTTTTCTTTTAAATTTTGTGTTCTTGAATGAGCAATTTGTACCGTTGCGTGTTGTCCCATTAATAACATAGCAGCAGGCTTTCCTACTAAATTACTTCTACCAATGATTAATGCATCTTTACCTTTTAAATCAATATTTTTACTTTTTAGCATTGTCATAATTCCTTTAGGAGTTGCTGGTAAAATACAAGGTCTTCCTAAATGCATATAAGCAACATTTAATGGATGGAATCCATCAACATCTTTTTCTATTGAAATTGCATCAATAATTTTATCTTCATTAATATGTTTTGGAATCGGTAATTGTACTAATATTCCATGAACTCCTTTATCAGCATTTAATCCATCGATAATGCTTATTAATTCTTCTTCTGAGATGTCAGATTCTTTCCTAATTATAGTACTATCCATTCCTGCTCTTAAACATGCTCTTTTTTTAGCTTTTACATACGATTCACTAGCTGGATCATTTCCTACTAGTACAACTACAAGATGGGGAACAGCTCCATAAGTAGCTTTTAAACTCTCAACTTCTAATCTTACTTCTTCTCTAACTTCTTTTGATAATTCTTTTCCACTAATAATTTCTCCCATTATTCTTCTCCTTTTATTAAGTATGAATCTACTATTTCTCCATAATAAACTACATGATAATTATTTGTATTATAATATCTATCTTTTACAGACTGTAGTATGTTTCCTGGTTCCAAAGCTTGTTTATAAATTACTTTACATTCATAATGCATCTCACAATCCTCTAGAATTGGAGTATTAATTACTCTTGCATCTCTTAATTTTAAATCACACTCTTTAATCTTATCATAATCTCTTCCTGATTTCGAACCACAATATCCTAGTTCCTTTTTAAGGTCTATATTAAGCGGTATACTGATTGTAAATTCATCAGCATGTTCAACCATTTGATAAGTATCTCTAGTGTATCTTACAAAGGCTATAAAAATTGGTTTTCCCCAGACAAAACTAATAGAACCCCAAGCGATAGTCATTGTATTTACTTTATCGCCCTTTTTAGTTGTCATAAAAACACCTTTCGTAAGTTGATTAAGCATTTTGTCAGCGTATTCATTAAATTTAATATCTGTATACAATCTAATCGCCTCCTAATACATTATATCATTATTAAATTATATATGATATAGTCTAATCTAAAAAAAGATAATCATCAATTGATGATTATCTTTTGCTTTTATTGTGCCATTTTCTATAGGTATAGCTTACCATATTTATCTTTCAATAATTGTATATAATACTTAGGATTAAATTCTTCACCAGTAACTTCAACTAATAATTCTTTTGGTGTTTTACTCCCACCATATTGGTGAATTTTCTCTTTAAGCCAGTTATTGATTGTTTTAATCTCATTTGCTTTTACTATTTCTTCAATATTTAGATCCTTTTTCATAGTGTAATAGAATTGTGCAGCATAAGCACTTCCAAGTGCATAAGTTGGAAAATATCCAAACATTCCAACACTCCAGTGAACATCTTGAAGAACACCTTCAGTGTCGTTTGATGGCTCTATTCCAAGATATTCCACCATTTTTTCATTCCATATCTCTGGTAAATCTTCAACTTTGACTTCATCTGAAAATAGCATTCTTTCTATTTCATATCTGATCATAATATGTAATGAATAAGTTAACTCATCTGCCTCTACTCTAACAAATGAAGCTTCAACTTTATTTACTCCACGATAAAAATCATCTAACGATACATTTTTAAGTTGTTCTGGGAATATTTCTTTAAGTTTAGGATAATGAACTTCCCAAAACTCTAAACTTCGACCAATAATATTTTCATAAAAACGTGATTGAGACTCATGAATTCCCATTGAAGTCCCGCCATCTAGATACGTATCATCCCATTTAGGATCAATTTGTTGTTCATAAGTAGCGTGTCCTAACTCGTGAATTGCTGCAAAAATCGAACTAAACATAAAGTCTTCTAAATATCTTGTAGTAAAGCGAACATCGGTACTATGAGTATTCCATGTAAATGGGTGTACACTTTCCTTCATAAGACCATTGTCCCTATTAAATGCTAAAACATCAATTAAGTACTCAGCAAATTCTTTTTGTTTTTCTCTAGGATAGAAATCAGTTATAAACGCATCATTTAGTACTTTACCACTATTTAATACCTCTTTAACAAATGGTACTAAATCTTCTTTTAATGTATTAAAGAACTCATCGTATTCTTTCATTGACATTCCATCTTCAAATCCATCTAAAAGTACATTATATGGATGATCATCAATTTTATAATAATCGACAAATTTCTTAGTAAATGCAACAATTTTTTCTAGATTACCTTTGAATGCATTAAAATCATTATTAGCTTTCGCATCTTCCCAAACCAATTGTGAAAGATTAATCAATTTATTATATTCAACAAATTCATTTTTTGGAATCTTAATTATTTTATCTAAATCCTTTTTAGCTTTCTTGATCTCTCTTTGAGTAATATCATCAAGTTCGTTAAATTTCTTGAATAAGCCATATACTACTTCTTGATACTCTTCACTTGTGTTAAGTTCAAATAATTCACCGCTTATTACACCTAGCATTTCTGCTCTTCTTGCAAAAGCTCCTCGTGGGGCTTCAGTATTAGAATCCCATCCTGCCAAATTTAATACATATCCATATGCTTTTTGTTTCATTAACATTTCTTTAAATTTACTGATTTGTTCCACTGTATCACTCCTTTTGTCCATTATAACACTTATGTCTACAGTTTCTCATTAATTTAGCTTATTACTATATCCCCTGATACAGTTTTTTTATTTATTACATCAATTTCTCTAGATTCATCTGAATTTCTGATTATTATGTCCCCAGATATTGACTTAAGTGTAATTTTTTTTGGATAAAATTCTTTTCCTTCTAAATCTCCACTAATTGTTTTTAATGTTGCCTCTTCACATTCTATTTCTTCTACATCGATATCTCCGCTCACAGAGTGGAAATACATCGATCCACTAATTACACCTTTTTCAGCTTCTATATCGCCACTGATTGTGGAAATTTCAAAAGACTCTCCCTTAAATCCAGTCATTACTATTTCTCCACTAACAGCTGAAACCTTGATATCTTTAGCCACTATATTTGTAATCTCAATGTCTCCACTAGTGTTCTTTATATTAAATTTAGTAGTTAAAATACCATTAATGTTTGCATCTCCTGAAACGGATTTATAGTTAAATCCATCGAGTTCAACATTACTAGGAACTAATACAAGAAATTTAGCATCATTACTTGAAAAATTAAATAATTTAATTTTTGCTTTCTTTTTTAGTAATAATACATTATTTTCAAACAAAATATCGTATTCTTTTATTTCTTTTACTCCCCTTTGAAAGACTTGAATACTTTCCCCTTCATAAGTAGTGATACTTAAATTCTCACTTACTAGACCAATCTCAACAGTTATTTTTCCTGAAATAACAGGAAATGCTTCAACTAAGTCATATTTACTTGTATTGTCTTTCACGCATGAATCACTGTTTTCGACATTAATAACTACACTTTTTTTGCTTTCTTTTGTATCTTTAGATAATTCTTTTGCTACATTTTTTGGGTTACCAAATTTTTCTTCAATCTCTGTTTCATTCAACCCTTCATCTATTGCTGCATCTATCATTTCTTTATGATCTTCTAGTATTTCATCTATGTCCTTATTATTCATTTTTAGCATTTTTAATTCCATCTCCAATTCTTTTAAGAATTTCTTCATTCTTTTTTCCTCCTTTATTTAATATTTCATATACTCCACCAATAAATTGATCCCATGATTCTCTTAACTCCATGTAATAATTAAACCCTTTTTCTGTTACTTTATAGTACTTGCGAGGCGCTCCTTGATCAGATTCAACCAAATAGGTAGTGAAATATTCCTCTTTAGTTAAACGCCTTAAAATAGGGTATATAGTATTTTCATTAACATCTATCTCTTTAGAAATATTGTTAATTATCTTGTATCCATACATATCTTCTAAAATCAATTCAGATAAGACACATAGTTCAACAATTCCTCTTTTAAATTGTGCATTCATAAGCATTACCTCCATACTGATTGTAACACAGTAGTGTGTTTAACACAATACCTAATTAAAAAAAAGGACAAAATGTCCTTTTTTAGAATAATCCTTGTGCGTTTCCATCGTCATCAACGTCCATCGCTAGCGCTGATGGTACTTTTGGTAATCCTGGCATTGTCATAACATCACCTGTTAATGCAACGATAAATCCAGCCCCAACTGATGGTCTTAATTCTTTAACTGTAATAGTAAATCCTTCAGGTCTACCTAATAATTTAGGGTTATCACTTAAACTGTATTGTGTTTTTGCCATGCAAACATCTAACCCATTCCAACCAAGTCTTTTAAATCTTCTAAGTTGTAATTTAGCTTTACCAGTAAAATCTACACCGTCAGCTCCATATACTTTTTTACATACTTTTTCAATTTTTTCAGCAATTGTATCTTCATCATTATACATTCTTGTAAAGTTATTTGGCTTAGTATTGATTTCATTGATAACTTTTTTAGCTAAATCAACTGCACCTTCTCCACCTTTTTCCCAAACTTCACTTAATGACCAAGGATGTCCATTACTTTCTAAATAATCTGCTAATGCCTTAGTTTCTGCATCTGTATCAGTAATAAAACTATTAATAGCGACTACATAAGGTACTTTATATTGTTGAATATTTTCAATATGTTTTTCTAAATTAGCAAGTCCAATAATTAATGCTTCTACATTTTCAGGCCCTAATTCTTTTTTCTTTACTCCACCATGCATCTTAAGTGCTCTTATTGTAGCAACAAGAACCACAGCTGCCGGTTTGAACCCTGCTTGTTTAGCTTTAATATCCATGAATTTTTCAGCACCCAAATCAGCACCAAATCCAGCTTCAGTAATAACGTATTTAGCTAATTTTCTACCCATATTAGTTGCAATAATGCTATTACAACCATGAGCAATATTAGCAAATGGTCCACCATGGATCAAAGCAGGTGTATTTTCAAGAGTTTGAACTAAGTTTGGTTTTACAGCATCTTTTAAGATTAATGCAATAGCTCCTTCAATTTTTAAATCTCCAATTGTAAGAGGTTTTCTGTCATATGTATATCCAAATACAATTCTTCTAACTCTTGTTTTTAAATCTTGTAAATCTGATGCAAGGCATAAAACAGCCATAATTTCTGATGCAACAGTGATATTGAATCCGTCTTGTCTAGGTAGAGAGTTTCCAATTCCACCAAGTCCAATAACGATATCTCTTAAAGCTCTATCATTCATATCTACTGCTCTTTTCCAAGATACTCTTCTTGGATCAATATTTAATTCATTTCCTTGATGAATATGATTATCAATTATTGCACTAATAGCGTTGTTTGCAGTAGTGATTGCATGAATATCGCCAGTAAAGTGCAAGTTAAGATCTTCCATTGGTACAACTTGTGCGTATCCGCCACCAGCTGCTCCTCCTTTAACACCCATAACAGGGCCAAAAGATGGTTCTCTTAATGCAATAATACAGTCTTCTCCAATTTTAGTAAATGCTTGTCCTAAACCTACTGTTGTAGTCGATTTTCCTTCACCAGCTGGTGTAGGATTAATCGCAGTAACTAAAATTACTTTCCCATCTTCTACATCTTTAAGTTTTTTCATAACACCTAAATCAATCTTAGCTTTATAGTTCCCGTAAAGTTCTAAATCATCAGCAGCTAACCCTAATTTAGCAGCAATGTCAACAATCTTTTCCATTTTCGCCGCTTGAGCAATTTTTAAATCTACATTTTCCATATATAATCCTCCAATAGTTTTTGTACATACTATAATGATTTTGCCACAATTACACAAAAAAAGCAATATATTTTATAAAACGCTTACAAATTTTTTTCTATGAAAATAATGATAATATAGTATAATATAAACATACTAAAAATAGGGTGATAATATGAATATTGGAATAGTGGGACTCGGCCTAATAGGTGGGTCATACGCAAAAGCATTAAAAAAGTTTGGATATAAAATATATGGAATAGATATTAATCAGAAGTCACTAGATTATGCTTTAGAGCATGATATTATCGACTTTGGGGATACTAATCCTTTAAACATCTTGAGTAAATTAGATGTTGTTTTCCTATGTTTATATCCTGATGATACTATTCGCTTTGTCCACAAGTATATTAATAAGTTTAAACGAGGTGCAATTATCTCTGATGTTGTTGGAATTAAAAGACAAATCATTGATGCCTTTGATATATATAAACATGATGATGTCGAATTTGTATTTACTCATCCTATCGCAGGTAGAGAAACAAGTGGAGTTAAACATTCTGATGAAACCATATTCCATGGTGCAAACTTTGTAATTACTCCAACAAAATACAATACAGAAGAAGCAATCAATGTTATTACAATCCTGGCAAAACAAATGGGATTTGCTTCAGTAACACAATTACCAGATGTAGCACATGATAATATTATCGCTTTTACATCTCAGTTAACACACGCAATAGCTTTATCTTTAGTAAATAGTGATGATGAAAAATATGATACTTCTCTCTTTATAGGAGACTCTTATAAAGATTTAACTAGAATTGCTCAAATAAATGATGAATTATGGTCTGAATTATTCTTAAAAAATAGTTATTACCTATTAAAACATATTGAAAAATTCGAAAAAGAATTAGATACTTTGAAAACTGCACTCAAAAATAAGGATCGTGATTCTTTAAGACAATTAATGCAGACAGCTACAAAGAAACGAAGTAAAATAAAATGATTAAAAACCAAGATATAATGCTGTTTCCCGGCAATTTAAACGGAGAAATTAAAGCTCCTCCATCTAAAAGTTTAAGTCATAGAGCAATTATTTGTGCATCTCTTTCAAAAGGTAAAAGTGTTATTAAAAACATCATATATTCAGAAGATATCACAGCGACAATAAACGCACTGGAATTAATTGGTGCAAAATTCGAGAAAACTAACGATTCTCTAACTGTTTATGGTGTAAAAAAAATAAAAACACCCGCACAGGATGTTGATTGTAATGAATCTGGTTCAACCTTAAGATTTCTAATACCTCTTTTCTCACTTTCTGATAAAGAAGTGATATTTACTGGAAAAAAATCATTAATATCTAGACCTCAATCGATATATCAAGAAATCTTTGATAACGATGGAAATATATTTACTATAAACAACAATAGAATAACGATAAAAGGTTCAGTTAAAGCTCGTACATATACTTTAAAAGGTAATGTAAGTTCACAGTTTTTTAGTGGATTAATGTTTGCTTTACCTCTACTAGAAGAAGATTCTACTATATATATTGACGGTTTATTAGAATCCAAATCATACATTGATTTAACTATCGCAATATTAGAAGAATATGGAATTAAAATTGTCGAGTTAGAACATGGTTACTTCATTGAAGGAAATCAATCGTACGAAGCTTATAACTACACAGTTGAAGGCGATTACTCACAAGCTTCATTCTTTTTAGTAGGAGGCGCAATTAGTGGCCTAGTTAATGTAACTGATCTTCTTCATGATTCAAAACAAGGTGACATTGCAATAATTGAGTTTCTAAAACAAATGAAAAGCAAGGTAATATATATGGAAAATGGCTATATTACAGACTTTTCAGAAATGTATGGTACTACAATAGATTTAGCTGATTGCCCTGATTTAGGTCCAATAATTACACTGCTTGCTTGTTTAAGTGAGGGGAAATCTCGAATTATCAATATCTCTAGATTAAGACTAAAAGAATCGGATAGAGTAAAATCAACCGTTTCAACACTTAAAGCTTTAGGGGCAAATATAAAATCTACAAAAAATGAGATAGTAGTTATCGGAAAATCTTCACTAAGTGGTGGAGTTACTGTAGATTCATTTAATGATCATCGCATCGCTATGATGGTAAGCATTGCTGCACTAAAATGTGAAAAAGAAGTTATTTTAACTAACGTAAACGCTGTATCCAAGTCATATCCTAACTTTTTAAAGGACTATAAATCACTTGGTGGTAAATATGAAACTATAAAGGATTGATATTATGAAAACAATTAATATCCCAATTAAAGATAATTCATATAATGTCTACATTAATCGTGGACTTCTTTCTAATATTGATAATTATATCGATCAAGAAAGGGAAATAGTCATCATAACTGATGATTTTATCCCCAAAATATACCTCAACAAGGTAAAAGCTAATATGAGTAATGTACAAGTATTTGAAGTTCCCCAAGGAGAAACATCCAAATCAATGGAAATAGCCTATTCTATTATGGATGAGATGGTTGATTCTAAAATTACTAGGAATTGCCTTGTTATAGCACTTGGTGGAGGAGTTGTTGGTGATTTAGCTGGCTTTATTTCGAGCATCTATATGCGTGGTGTTGATTTCATTCAAATTCCTACTACTTTACTATCACAAATTGATAGTAGTGTTGG
>DAOVWR010000001.1 GCA_030636545.1 Mycoplasmatota bacterium | reverse complement strand
AGATTTTGAAATGATCTATAACGGTGTGTTTTATGAAATAATTGACCAGTTAGGTGAAATGCCTTTACCACCTTATATTCATGAAAAATTACTTGACCAAGATAGATATCAAACCGTATATAACAAGTTTAGAGGTAGTGCCGCTGCACCAACTGCTGGACTTCATTTCACTAAAAATTTACTTAAAAGAATTACTGAAAAAAGGGTTAAAATTGTTTATGTAACTCTCCATGTTGGCCTTGGTACATTCAGACCAGTCCAAGTGGAGACAATCGAGGATCATCATATGCATACAGAATACTATCAGATGACAGATAAGTGTGCAAATACCTTAAATAAGGCAAAACAAGAAAATAGACGTATTATAGCTGTTGGGACAACATCACTCAGAACACTTGAAACTATACTAAGAGATTATGATGACTTTAGAGAAACAAGTGGTTGGAGCGATATATTTATATTCCCAGGTTATTCTTTTAAAGCAGTGGATGCCCTAATTACAAACTTTCATTTACCTAAATCAACACTCTTAATGCTTGTGAGTGCTCTTGCAGGTAGAAATAATATCATAAATGCCTACAACGAAGCTATTGAAGAGAAGTACAGATTTTTTAGTTTTGGTGATAGTATGCTAATTAAAGGGTAAAAATTATAAGAACATGAAAAAAAGCAGACACAAAATGTGTCTGCTTTTTAAATTAATAATGTTACTTGCTAGGTTTTACTAATTTAAGGATTATGATAATCCAACCAATTATTGGTAATAACCACCATAAAATGTTCCATCCGCTACTGCCCATATCATGTAAACGTCTAATATTAACAGCAATCAAAGGTACTATTGCGATTAATCCGTAAATACTAATTATAGCTTGAACTCCAATAGCAGTTAGTATACTAGAAATAATAAAGTTAATTAGTATTGCCATCCAAAATTCTTTTAAATCTGATTTACCTTCGAAATCACTCCAGCGTTTAAACATATCAACATATTCTTTAAAGAAAGTTTCCATTTGTTTCCTCCTTGTATTTTGTGAATATTATATCATATTACGATACTATTTTCATTTATTTCAACAAATTTTTAGAAAAACCTATTTAATTGGTTTAAGTCTTGCTGTAAAGTGTCTTAAAACAGGTGGTTCATAATCAAATTCAAGTCCTACTAATGAATCTCTGTTTTTATAAACCTCAATCACAGCTTCAGCTACAACATCTAAATGTTTATAAGTATATGTTCTTCTTGGTATTGTTAATCTCATTAATTCTAAAGGGCTTTCCAAGTTTTTACCGGTATCAGGGTCTCTTCCAAGTAGGAAAGAACCAATTTCTACAGGTCTTACTCCAGCCTCTAAGTAAAGAGCATTGCAGACACTTTGAGCTGGAAATTCATAGTAAGGAATATGTGGTACAAACTTTCTACAATCTACAAATACTGCATGTCCTCCAGTAGGATACTGAATCGGAACACCTGCATCTCGTAATCTATCACCTAAATATCTTACTTGATCTAAGCGATGTTCTAAATAATCTTCTTCTAAAGCCTCCATTAAGCCAACACTTAAAGCTTCCATGTCTCTACCAGTTAGTCCACCATAAGTTGGGAATCCTTCCATGGGAACCATATAAGTACGACATTTATTATATAGCTCTGTATCATTCTTAATAGCTATTATCCCACCAATATTAGATAAACCGTCTTTTTTACTACTCATTAAGAAGATATCTGCTAAATCAAATACTTCTTTAGCAATTTCTAAAATTGACTTATTCTCATAACCTTTTTCTCTTTGTTTAACAAAATAAGCATTTTCCGCATATCTTGCACCATCAATTAGAATAGTAATACCATATTTATCTGCAATTTTCTTAACGGAACGAAGATTTTCCATACTGACAGGTTGTCCACCAGCACTATTATTAGTAATAGTTAAGATAATACCTGCGATATTTTCTTTTCCTTTATCCATAATTATTTTATCTAATTTAATAAGATCAAAATTTCCTTTGAATGGATGATAATGTTCTGTATCAAAACATTCATCAATTGCACAGTCCAGCGCTCTAGCTCCAGCAAGTTCAACATGTGCTCTTGTTGTATCGAAATGCATATTTGAAATAAAATACATACCCTGTTTAGTAACAAGTTGCGGAAGCATTACTTGTTCAGCACCACGTCCTTGATGAGCTGGAAGTATGTAATCATAACCAGTAATATCTTTTACTACCTTTTCAAATCTATAAAAACTTCTAGATCCAGCATATGCTTCGTCTCCCTGCATCAATGCTGCCCATTGATAATGACTCATTGCCCCAGTTCCACTATCTGTCAGTAAATCAATATAGACATCTTCACTTCTTAAAGAAAAAGGATTATATCCAGCTGCTTTTAGTAATGATATTCTTTCCTCTTTGGTAGTCATTTTAATAGGTTCAATCATTTTTATTCGATAAGGTGGAGCTACATATTTTTTGTCCATAATTTTCCTCCAAAATTTATAGTATAATTACCCAAAAGATATTATACATTAAGGTGTTAGCGTTTTCAATATAATGTTTTCTTTTTTATATCTATTGTAGTAAAATAAAAGGGATACAATAAATTTCTTTTATATATGGTCAAGAGGTGATCAAATGAGTGTGTTTACGACTTTTTTCAAGCGTTTACCGTTGGAATCTACACCACAATTTCACATGTTTTCGATGACCCATTTTATTACTCTTATCGTTTCTATAGCAATAATATACACGGTTTACAAATATTCAGGAAAATTAAAAGAATGGAAATATGAGAAAATATTGCGCTATACTTTAGGAATAATGATGATTTATACAAATGTGAACCTCTGGCAGTATTCATATTACTTAGGTCAAGAGTGGTATCACTATCTTCCAATCGCAACCTGTGGATATGCCACATTCTTTGGAGGACTAACCTTACTTACAAAAAATAAAGTCTTGTTTAAATTAACATTCTTTTGGGGATTTGGAGCAGTTTTATCATTACTTGGTCCAACAATGCTTGAAGGACCACTAAAATACCATTATTATCAGTTCTTTTTCAGACATATTGGAATTATAGTCATACCTTTTTACATGATGAACGTCTATGACTATAAAATTGTAAGAGAAGACTGGAAATTATTCTTCTATGTTACGATTTCTTTAACGTTTGGATCAACAATTATCAATCTTATAGTGAATAAGCCTGATGAACTCAATATGTTTTATACGATGCAACCAGTAATTACTGGAACACCACTAAATACACTTTACGAAGTGTCAAGATGGGTTTATGTAGCTTTTTGGATACCGTTTGCCGCTTTGCTTGGTTATTTATATGGACTACCTTTTTATCAAAAAAAAGAACCATTATTGAAATAGTTCCCTTTTTTAGTCTTGTAATGGTTTGATTCTCTTAATTAAGTAAATAAATGGTGTATCTAAGGCCGCTACAATAATCTTGATAATATAAGTTGTAATAAAAATACTCTTTACAATTTCAAACTCATAGATTCCAATAAAAGCTATTGGAACAAAGATAGAAGTATCAATTAATTGACTTAATAATGTTGATCCATTGTTTCGAAGCCATAAATATTTACCTTTTGTAGCTTTTTTAATTTTTTGGAATATATAAACATCAAATAACTGACTTACAATATATGCAGACATACTAGCTAAAGCAATTCTTGGGAGTATAGAGAATATTGTTATTAGCGAGTCATTAGCATAATCATCAATATTTGGTATAAACCATATTGAGAATTGCATAATAACAACAGTAGCTAACAAACTAAAGAAACCAATATATACAGCCCTTTTAGCGTCTTTTATTCCATATTTTTCACTCAGTGAGTCAGTTACTAAAAATAATGTACCATACATTATATTTCCTAGTGTAGCCACTAAATGAATTCCAAAAAAATTAAAATCAATTGTTTTTGTTACCTGAATATTTGCTAGTATAGTTCCCATTGCAATCCAAGCAAACAATCCGGTTTTCCCAAATAATTTGTATGACAAAGCAATCAATGAGAAGTTAACTAAGGCAAATATTAGCCATAATATTTCATTACTCATTTTTTTTCCTCCTAGTTTTGATATCGCAGGATGGTTACGAACTGCGCACTACTTAAAATCATAAATAATATATATTAATATAAGGTATTTGTCAAATATCTTTGCTTTATTTATAATTTCACATAATTTTCTTATTAATTTGTCAGTTTTATAGTAAAATAGTAATGATAATGAAGACACAGGGTGATCATAATGAGTTTAAGAGTTGGAATAGATATTGGAAGTACCACAATTAAAGCAGTCGTAATTAATGAGCATAATGAGATGCTTTACAAAACATATTTACGACATAAAAGCAGTATAACCACATCTTTAATCAATCTATTAAAGGATATTCAAAATACTTTTAATGGTAAAAAGATGTTTTTTAATTTTACTGGTAGTGCTTCAATGTTTTTGGCTGAAGGTATTAAAAGACAATTCACACAAGAAGTTATCAGTGCAACTGAAGCCTTAGAAAATGAAGGTGGAAAGTTTGATGTATGTATCGAGTTAGGTGGCGAAGATGCTAAGATTATCTTCTTTAGTGGAAATAACATCGAACAAAGAATGAATGGAACCTGTGCTGGTGGTACTGGGGCATTTATCGATCAAATGGCTACTTTACTTGATGTAGATAGTGCTGAGGTTAACGAATTAGCTAAAAACTATAAAAAGATATATCCAATTGCTTCAAGATGTGGGGTATTTGCGAAAAGCGATATTCAACCGTTATTGAATCAAGGAGCTACTCATGAAGATATAGCCATAAGTATCTATCAAGCAATTGTTAATCAAACTATTGCTGGACTTAGCCAAGGAAGAAAAATAAAAGGCCGTGTTGCTTTTTTAGGAGGACCCTTAACTTTTGCGAGTGAATTAAGAAAAAGATTTATCGAGTTTCTTGATTTAGAAGATGTCTTTATCCCTGAACATGGCGAAGTGTTTGTAGCTTTCGGAGCTGCTTTGGTCGCTAATGAAACAGAATCAACAATAGAAGAATTAATTGATTGTGTAATAAAATACGATAAAATTGATCGTAGAAATCAGAAAAAAACACTAAAACCTTTATTTGAAACTAAAAAGCATTTTAGTGATTTTGTTGAAAGACATGATCAAGCTAAAGTTGAACAAGTTGACATTAGTAACTATGAAGGAAATGCTTATTTAGGAATTGACGCTGGAAGTACAACTACAAAACTTGTCTTAATAAATGAAAATAAAGAGATTTTATATAGTTTTTACTCACACAACAAAGGTAACCCTGTTGATATGGTAAAAACAGCTTTATATGAAATCTATAATCTAACAAAAGATAAAATCACGATAAAAAGTGCTTTTTCAACTGGGTATGGTGAACAACTTATAAAGAATGCCTTCAATTTAGATGACGGTGAAGTAGAGACAATCTGTCACTACAAAGCCGCTAAACACTTCTTACCAGAAGTTGAATTCATTATCGATATTGGTGGTCAAGATATGAAATGTTTTAAAGTAGAAAATGGTGTTATTACAACCATTATCTTAAACGAAGCTTGTAGTAGTGGGTGTGGATCTTTCATTGAAACATTCTCAACTTCACTAGGACATACTATTGAAGATTTTGCCGCTTTGGCTCTTGAATCTGATAAACCAGTTGATTTAGGTAGTAGATGTACTGTGTTTATGAATAGTGGAGTAAAACAAGCCCAAGCTGAAGGAGCATCACCTAGTGATATTTCAGCAGGACTAGCTTACAGTGTTGTAAAGAATGCTCTATATAAAGTAATTAGAGCAGTAGATGTTAAAGCAGAGTTCGGAGAAAAGATTATTGTTCAAGGTGGAACATTTTACAATAATGGTATTTTAAGAGCCTTCGAACAAGAAATTGGTACTGAAGTAATTAGACCAAATATTGCTGGACTAATGGGAGCCTTTGGCGCTGCATTAGTCGCAATGGAAAAACAAAAAGAAGAATCTACTATCTTAGATATTGAAGGATTAAATAACTTTACATATAAAACAAATAGCGCAGTATGTCGTAAATGTAGTAATTATTGTGCTTTAACTATTAATATTTTTAATGGAAAAAAGTTTATTTCCGGAAATCGTTGTGATAAAGGTGCTGGAATTGTTTCTGATCGACATAAATTACCAAACTTATACTTATATAAATATGATAAGATTACCAGTTACATTTCAAATAAAGATAAGCTATATAAAGCTAAAATCGGAATACCACTTGTCTTAAATATGTATGAAAACATTCCTTTTTGGTTTACATTCTTTGACGCATTAGGTTATGAAATAGTTTATTCTAATCGTTCAAGTAAAACAATTTATGAGTTAGGACAAGAAACGATACCTAGTGATACAATATGCTATCCTGCAAAACTTGTTCACGGTCACATCGAGAATCTCTTAAAAAAAGATATTGATTTCTTATTCTATCCAAATATCCCTTACAACTTTATTGAAAAAGACCATCGTGATAATGAATATAATTGTCCAATTGTAGCTTTTTATCCCGAAGTTATTGGTGCCAATATGGATAACGTTGACTTAAATACTTATTTAGATCCCTATGTTAGTTTGAATAGAATTGACCGCTTTATAAAAAATATTCAAGATTCAATTAATGCTAAAATGAACTTCACTAAAAAAGAGCTTAGACAAGCGTATAAACTTGCTATTAAGGCATATAAAGACTTCCGAGATGATGTTTTAGAAGAAGGAAAAAGAGCATTACAATACGGAATTAATAACAATAAAAACATTATTTTATTAGCAGGAAGACCTTATCATATTGATCCTGAAATAAACCATGGAATCCCTAAACTGTTACAAAGTTTAGGAATAGTGGTAATTAGTGCAGATTCTGTTAATACGTATGCTGATCAAAAAGAAGTAAATGTTTTAAATCAATGGACATATCATACAAGATTATACGATTCAGCTAAATTTATTTCTAAAATTGACAATGCTAATTTAATTCAATTAGTATCATTTGGTTGTGGACTTGATGCAATAACAACCGATGAAGTAAAAAGTATTCTAGAAGAAAATAATAAGTTATATACCCAAATCAAGATTGATGAAGTAAATAATTTAGGAACTGTTAATATTAGAGTTAGAAGCTTACTTTCGACAATGAAGGGAGTGGAATAATGGCAAAATTAATTTATGAAGGAACTAGAGTAATCTTTACTAAAGAAATGAAAAAAGAATATAAAATACTAATACCATCAATGGCTCCTTACCATTTTGATTTCTTTATTGATATCTTAGAAAGTGAAGGGTATCAAGCGGAAATACTTCAAAACCATAATTTTGATTTAATCAACGAGGGTATGAAATACTCTCATAATGATATTTGTGTTCCAGCTATGCTTGTAATTGGACAATTCATTGATGCGATTAAATCTGGTGGTTATGATGTTCGTAAAATTGCCGTAATGATTTCCCAAACAGGTGGAGGATGTCGAGCAAGTAATTATTTAAGTTTAATTAGAAAAGCCTTTATTAAAGCCGGATATGAGTATATTCCTATTGTAAGTTTTAATTCAGTAGGGCTAGAAAGTAATCCTGGATTTAATATTTCGAACCGAATGATTTTCAAACTTACTAATTCTTTAATATATGGAGATATCTTAATGCAAATAGTAAATGAAGTAATTCCTTATGAGGTTAACAAGGGTGAAACAATGGCTGTCTATAAAGAAATGCATAATCTACTAGCTAAAAGTGTTAGCTATAACGATCTTAGAGCATGGCTTATGCCAAAAAGGTTAGTTGATAAGGTTGTTAAACGTTTTTCAGAAATAGAAGTAGATCGCACTGTTATAAAGCCCAAGGTTGGCGTAGTTGGGGAAATCTACGTTAAATACTCTCCACTAGGGAATAACGATTTAGAACAAGTCTTAAGAGATGAGGGATGTGAAGTAATCACACCTAGCATCTTTGATTTCTTCTTATATACTTTTGATTCTACAGTTCATGATATTAAAAAGTATGGTGGAAGTAAGCTTATAATGTTTTCTAACTATATAACTGTTGAGTTTGTAGAGAGAAGAAAAAAAATTGTAGCTAAAATAATAGATAAATATGGATTTATAAAACCTCTTCCTTACCGTGAACTTAAGAAGTTAGCAAAAGGATTCATTGGCTATGGAACTCACGTAGGTGAGGGCTGGCTTTTAACAGCTGAAATGATTCATTTAATTCATAATAAAGTACCTAATATTGTCTGTACACAGCCATTTGGTTGTTTGCCAAACCATATCGCAGGTAAAGGAATGATTAAACGAATTAAGGATAATTTCCCTGAAAGTAATATCGTCACAATTGATTATGATACAAGTGCAACTGAGATAAATCAGTTGAACCGAATTAGATTAATGATCGCAAATGCAAAGAAAAATATGAAATAATGTATATAATTTAGAAATAGTAATATATAATAAATTTGGTGATAATATGCAAATAAGATATGAATTGATTCACGAATGCAAACAAACAGGTGCTAGACTTGGTATTTTACATACTCCACATGGGAGTATTGAAACACCAGTTTTTATGCCCGTAGGAACTAAGGCTACAGTGAAAACATTAGAAAATAAAGAAATAGAAGAAGTAAGTGATGGATTAATTTTAGGAAATACATATCATTTATGGCTTCAACCTGGTGATGAAATTGTTAAAAATAACGGTGGAATTAGAGGGTTCATGAATTGGAATAAAGCACTCCTTACTGATAGTGGTGGATTTCAAGTTTTTAGTCTTTCAAACATTAGAAAAATAACTGAAGAAGGTGTGGAATTTAGACATCATAAATCAGGTGAAAAACTATTCATGTCTCCAGAGGATTCAATCAAAATACAACATAATTTAGGAGCAGATATCATCATGAGTTTTGATGAATGTCCGCCATTTAGTTCATCATATGAATACATGAAAGACTCGGTTGAAAGAACAATTAGATGGGCTCTACGGGGGAGCAAAGAACATGGGGATAATACTGACCAATCACTATTTGGAATTGTTCAAGGCGGACCTTATAAAGACTTAAGATTAATGTGTGTAAAGGCCTTAGTTGAAATGGATTTCCCTGGTTATAGTATTGGTGGCTTAAGTGTTGGAGAGACAAAGCAGGAACAGTACGAAGTTCTTGACTACTTAAAAGATGCCCTTCCAAAAGATAAACCTCGTTATTTAATGTGTGTTGGAACACCCGACGATATAATTGAAGGAGTTATTCGGGGTATCGATATGTTTGATTGTGTTCACCCAACAAGACTTGCAAGACACGGTGGAGCAATGACAAGTGTTGGAAGAGTTTCAATCAAAAGTAAAGTCTATGAGAATGATCTATCATCACTTGATAACGAGTGTGATTGTAAGGTTTGTAAAACATATACGAAAAGCTATTTGAGACACCTTTTTAAGGCCCAAGAAAGTTTAGGCCAAAGACTAATAAGTTATCACAATTTATATTTCTTAAAAACTCTTACAAAAAATATTCGTGAGGCAATTCAAAATGATCGCCTAGGAGATTTTAAAGAAGAATTTTTCAAAAAATACTATTAATAGATTATTAAGCCGTTTTTTAGAAAAATAATGTTTATTTTATACCACAAAAATGATATAATAGATTAATAAGTTAATTGGAGGTAAAATATATGTTCGAATCATTAGATAATTTTAATCAAAAGCCCTCAATTAAGGTAATCGGAGTTGGTGGCGGTGGAGGAAATGCAGTGAACCGAATGATTGAAAATGAGGTTCAAGGTGTTGAATTTGTAGCTATAAACACAGATGCACAAGTATTAAGACTTTCTAAGGCTGATTCTAGAATCCAAATTGGTAAGATGTTAACTAGAGGCCTTGGAGCAGGAGCAGATCCTGATATTGGGAGACGTGCCGCTATTGAGTCAGAAGATGAAATTCGCGAATTATTAAGCGATACTGACATGGTATTCATCACTGCAGGTATGGGTGGTGGAACTGGTACTGGTGCTGCACCGGTAATTGCAAGGATTTCTAGGGAAATGGGATGTTTAACAATCGGTATTGTTACAAAACCATTTAGTTTCGAAGGAAGAAGAAGAGTTGCAACTGCACTAGAAGGACTAGATGCTTTAAAACCTTATGTTGATACTTTAATTGTTGTTCCAAACGACCGTTTACTTTATGTTGTTGACCGCTCTACATCTATGTTAGAGGCGTTCAGAGAAGCGGATAATGTATTACGTCAAGGAGTTCAAGGTATTGCTGAAATCATCACAGTACCCGGACTAATTAACGTTGATTTTGCTGACATTAAAACAGTTATGAAAGATAAAGGTACTGCTCTTATGGGAATTGGTATTGCTAGTGGTGAAGATCGCGCTATCGAAGCAACTAGAAAAGCCATACATTCTCCATTATTAGATGCAAGTATCGACGGTGCTACTGACGCAGTTGTAAATATTGCCAGTGGTATCGATATTGCCTTATGGGAAGTAAATGAAGCTGTTGAAGCTATTCAAAATGCAAGCTCTACTGAAATAAATATCATTTACGGTACAACTATTAATCAAGATATAGAAGATGAAATAATTGTTACTGTAATCGCAGCTGGATTTGATGAAAATCGCAAAGTTGAGTTTGTTGATATTGGTAGTAAGCCTCATGAAGAATCAGACGATACTCCTGTAACACCAAAAGCAGATACTTCTAAAAAAGGCAAAAGAAAAAAACATAAAGAACCAGTTGTTGAAGTTGTTGAAGATGAACCATCAAAAACAACTATTCCATCTTGGTTAAAATCAAGATTTAAATAAGCGCCTCTGGTGCTTTTTTAATTTAATGTAAAAAGGTGATATTATGAGATCAAATATATTTATTATTGTTTATGTTGTATCAATACTTGCCATTTTCTTAACATTTATTCTATGGAAAGATATGAGTGATTCTTTCATGTTATTATTAGCTGCGTTTGGATTTATTTTAACTAGTATATTTACTTATTCCCGAAGAAAATGATCTTTTATACTAAAGAAATACTAGCTTCAATAAATAATCCAGCAATTACTGTAGTCGCAGCTACAAAGTATTTTAACGCTAACGAGATGAGAGAATTATATAATACAGGATTAACAAATTTCGGAGAAAACAGAGTAGAAATATTACTAGAAAAACAAAGAGAATTAGCTGATTTACCGATTACCTGGCATTTAATCGGTACCCTCCAAACAAAAAAAGCAAAGAAGATATTAAACTCAATCGATTATCTTCATTCACTTGATACAATGAAGCTTGCTTTAGAAATTCAAAAAAGAAGAACTGAAAAACTCAACTGTTTTATTCAAGTGAACATTAGTAGTGAAGAATCAAAACATGGACTTAATCCAAATGAAGTAATTAACTTCTTAAAAGACATTAAAGAACTTGATAAAGTTAATATTATTGGACTAATGGGTATGGCAGAACTAACAGATAATGAAGAAATAATAAGTAACGAATTTAAGAAGTTAAATAATTTACAAATAACAATAAAAGAAAAACTAAATATTGATTTGTTGGAATTATCAATTGGAATGAGTAATGACTACTTAATTGCCATAAAGCATAATGCAACATATTTAAGACTTGGTAGTGTATTATTTAAGAAAGAGGTGTAAATAATGGCTAAAAACAAAAAAGCAATTGATCGTGTCGGCTTCATTACTATGGAGAAACAAGTAGACGTTATGAAACTTGCTAATAAGCTTTTAAAAGGGATTCCTCTAATTATTAATTTTGAAGATTATAACGAAATTGAGGCAAATAAAGTAATAACTTTCTTAAGCGGAGTTATTTACGCTCTTGATGGTGAAATCGAAATAATCCAACCACAAATCTTTTTATTCGCAACAAAAACTGATTATAAAGATGGAACATTGCGAAAATTTGTAGGAGAATATAAGGAGTAACAATTATGGTTTTATTACTAACAATAATTCATTGGATACTAGAAATCTACTACTGGATATTAATTATCTATGTACTTGGATCTTGGTTTCCAGAATTTAGAAAATCAAAAGTATACTATACAATTCATAAAATCGCTAATCCTTACATGCGTATTTTTAGAGGATTATTAGTTTTTGGACAAATGGATTTTACGCCAATTTTAGGTTTTATGTTATACACATTAGGTCTAAATTATTTAGGTCAAATGATCGCAACACTAAGTTAATCTAAAAAATATCCTTAAAAGTATTGTTTTTTAGATTTATTTTGTTAAAATGTAAAGTATAAAAAGCAATGACTAGGACAAGTGTTTAATAAATTGTTTATTAAAGAGACCAAGGGTAGCTGAAAACTTGGATAACCAATATTAAACGTATCCCCTATGAGCGAAATTCTGAAAAATTATTAAGAATTTCCGGAACTCACCGTTATCGAGATGAGAGCTAGTAATAACTAGAACCAAGGTGGTACCGCGGAGTATAATTCGTCCTTATTTTTAAGGGCGATTTTTTTTATTATAAAGGAGTGAATAAAAATGAATGATTACAAAGACAGTTTATTATTACCAAAAACAGCTTTCCCAATGCGGGGAAACTTAGGGAATAATGAACCAAAGATTCAAGAAGAATGGAATGAAATTGATCTTTACAACAAACGTTTAGCTAAAAACAAAGAAAACACTGAATATGTCTTACATGATGGACCACCATACGCAAACGGTGATATTCATATCGGCCATGCTTTAAACAAAACCTTAAAAGATTTTATTTTAAGATATAAAAGCATGCAAGGTTTTTATACTAGATATGTACCAGGTTGGGATACACATGGTCTTCCTATCGAAACAGCTTTAGTTAAAACAAAAAAGATTAATCGTAATCTAATTGATAAAGTAGAATTCAGAAAAATGTGTGCTGACTATGCTCTTGAACAAGTTGAGAAACAAAAAGGCCAATTCAAAAGATTAGGTATTTTAGGTGAATGGGATAATCCTTATATAACTTTGGACTCAAAATATGAAGCTTCACAACTTAAAATATTTGCTTCAATGGTTGAAAAAGGTTTAATCTTTAAAGGATTAAAACCAATATTTTGGTCTCCATCTAGTGAAACAGCACTAGCAGAAGCAGAAATTGAATATCATGATAAAAAATCTCCATCAATCTATGTAGCGATGGACGCTGTTGAAAAACTAAATGTCTTTGAAGAAGATTTCCAATTCTTAATTTGGACAACAACTCCTTGGACTATTCCAGGAAACCTAGCAATCGCAGTAGGAGATCAATTACTTTACTCATTCATTAGAGTAAATGATCAACATAATTATTTAGTAGCTACTGATTTAATTAATGAATTAGCTACTCTCTTAGAATGGGAAAAAGTTGAAGTATTAAAAGAAGTAAAAGGACAAGTTCTTGAAGGAATGAGTTATAAACATCCTTTATATGATAGAATAAGCCCAATTGTCTTAGGACACCATGTTACAGTTGAAGGTGGAACTGGATTAGTTCATACCGCTCCAGGACATGGAGAAGATGACTTCATAATAGGACAAAATTATGGTTTAGATGTTTTATGTCCAGTTGATGCTAAAGGTCACATGACTAAAGAAGCAGTTCAATATGAAGGACAATTCATCGAAGTATGTAATAAAAGTGTTGTAGCTGATCTTGATAGTTTAGGATATTTATTGAAAATGGTCTGGATTACACATAGTTATCCTCATGATTGGCGTACTAAAAAACCAGTAATATTCAGAGCTACAGCTCAATGGTTTGCGTCAATTGAATCATTAAAAGTAGCTATGCTAAAAGAAATTGAAAATATTACTTGGTACCCTAAATGGGGAGAATTAAAAATGACAAACATGGTTAAAGATAGAAAAGCCTGGTGTATATCTCGCCAAAGAACTTGGGGAGTTCCAATTCCTGTATTCTATAATGAAGATGGAACGGAAATACTTGATAAAGAGGTTATTAATCATGTAGCAAACGTCTTTGAAAAAGAAGGTTCTAACGCTTGGTACACAATGAGTGCCAAAGAATTATTACCTAAAGGTTATACAAATCCTGCTTCACCTAAGGGATTATTCACAAAAGAAACAGATATTTTAGATGTTTGGTTTGATTCAGGAACATCACATCATGGTGGAATGAAAGATTATGGTTATCCTTATCCAAGTGATTTGTATTTAGAAGGAAGCGACCAATACCGTGGTTGGTTCAATAGTAGTTTATCAACAGGTGTTGCCTCTATGGGTAAAAGCCCTTATAAAACTTGTTTAACACATGGATTTGTTTTAGATGGCGATGGTAAAAAGATGTCTAAATCACTCGGTAACGCTATTGATCCCCTTAAAGTGATGAAACAAAGTGGTGCTGATATATTACGTCTATGGGTAGCTAGTGTTGATTACCAAAGTGATGTTAGAATAAGTAATGAAATGATGAAACAAGTAAGTGAATCTTATCGTAAAATAAGAAATACAATTCGTTTCATGCTTGGAAATCTGTATGACTTTAGTCCATTAAAAGATCGAGTTGAGTTCGACGACCTAAATGAAGTAGATAAATATGTTACTTTAAAACTAAATATTTTAGTTAAAGAAACAATTAATCGTTATGATCATTTTGAGTTTGATTCATTAGCTCGCGGGATTAACAACTTTGTAACTAGAGAGTTAAGTGCTTTTTACTTAGATTTCACTAAAGATGTATTATATATAGAAAAATCAAACAATCATGATCGACGTAGTATTCAAACAGTTCTTTATGACATTACAACAACATTACTTAAACTTTTAACACCAATGATTCCTCATACAACTCATGAAGCTTATAAACATTTACCATATCGAGCTGAAGAAAACATGTATTTAGAAAATATGCCAAAGTATGTTGAACTAGGTAATGAAGAAATTATTACTAAATATGAAAATTTTATGGTAGTTAGAGATAGTGTCTTAAAAGCTTTAGAAGTAGCTAGAAATGAGAAAGTAATTGGTAAAAGCTTTAATGCTAAATTAACTCTTTACCCAAGTGGTGAAGTTAAGGAATTACTAAATTCAATGAACGCAAACCTTGGACAAATGTTTATCGTTTCACAATTTGAAATGAAAGAAGGACAGGGAATATATAAGTTTAACAATCTCTCAATTGATGTTGAAAAAGCAGCAGGAGAAACATGTGATAGATGTTGGCAAATAGTTGATCATACACACGAAGGACTCTGTGAAAGATGCGAAAATATAATAAAATAATCTTAAAAGTCTGATTTTTCAGACTTTTTTGTTATAATGTAATAGGAAGTGATATATATGAAAAAAATAATTTTATTAATTTTAGTAAGTGTTAGTATATTTATACTATCATCTTGTTCTCAAAACCCTTATAGTGCCTTACCAGAAACAGAAATTGTGTTAAGTGATACATTATTATTTGATTATTATAATGGTCGTACCACTTCACAGCTGTTTGAATACACTTTTTCCAAAGAATATTATTTTTTCATTGGACTAATTGACCGAAATTATACCTTTACATCAATTAATAACTATCAAGAAATCAGTGATGAGTTCATTGCTTTTTTAGAATACTATGAAGACTATATTGTTTACGACAAATATAGAAATGAAGTTTATGGAGATGAGTTAAGACTATCTTTAGGAGCAACAGATAGTAATTTTAATTTATCGAAAATTAGTGTTGATGGATATATCTATGATGTAGATGCTTTTATAGCTATTGAAAATGGTTTAAGAATAATATTTTCTTATACCGAGTTTTATCATGATGGCGATTTAATTATTATTCCTTATTACTTATCAATTATTTCTTATGACATTCATGAAGCATATTTGAAAGAGTATTTACCAGCCGACAACGATTATGTCTCAGAGCAAGCTATTCTTACTAAATATATAACTCATATTATTCCTTTACCACCAAAAGTCGGAATGTGGCCATCAACTTACAGTGAAAAGGATGATGATTTAAAAGATTTAGGGTACTATATGAGAATTATTGAAGATACTGAAAATAATACAGCTCATACAGAAGAGGTTTGTACTGATTTGTTAACAGAAAACTGTTTTGAACCAGAGTTCTCTGTAATATCTGGATTTGTCTATGAATATACGATAGCTCAAATTGTAGCGTTTTATGAATTAAACTATGGTGGTAGGTATGACGGCAATAACTTTATTTTCTTTGTTGATGAAAAAAGTTATAAAATATCTTTAGCACAAACAACTATAGAAATTGATTATGCCGATAGAGAGGCAACAACAGAAGATGTAATAACCTTTGAAATTACTAAATATACAGACTAAGCAAGCGGTTGTTTGCTTTTTCTTTATTAATAAGTTAAACTTATTGATTTTATATTGATTATTAGGTAAAATTAATTAATCGTTAATCCTAAAATATGGTTAGGAGTCACAAGTCCCCTAAAATTGACTTAATAGCGATAATACAATTTTAGGAGGTGCCAGATGAATAGAAAAATTGAATTTACCTATAAGAATAATTTCTTTTATTTTTTTGGTTTTTTTATTTTGGGATTTGGAGTTACTTCAACAATTATTTCTAACTTTGGAGCTGGACCATGGGATACAGTTACTAAAAACCTAAGTGTTTTACTTAATTTAACACTAGGTACAACATCGGTTATCGTTGCAGCGTTATTAATGGTAGTTGTCTTAGGTTATACAAGAAAATGGAAATTGATTTTTATGATTATTCCCATCATCCTTGTTGGTGTATCATTAGATTTTTGGGATATACTTATCTTTGGAGATTATATTCCAGGAACTATCTTATTAAGAATTTTGTTTTATCTAACTGGAGCCCTAACGATTCCGCTTGGCCTAGCTTTCATTATTGCATCAAAATACCCCGCTTTTGTATTTGATGAATTAATGATTATGATTATGGCAATTTTAAAAACAGATAAAATTGCTGCAGTTAGAGTTGGAATCGAAATTACCGGAATTACACTTGGGACAATATTTGGGTTTCTAGCTGGTGTCGGATTTGGGGCAGTAGGTGTTGGAAGTCTTTTAATAGCTTTAGTGCTAGGACCATTACTCGCATTCTATTTAAAAATACTTGGAGGGTCACTCTATGAAAACGCATAAAATGCTCTTTAGCTTTAAAAACATTTCTATATACTTACTTGGAGCTGTCATAATTTCTTTCGCAGTTGTGATGATGCTTAGAAGTATGATGGGAGTAAGTTCATGGGATACATTGCATTATAGTTTACATGCCCTTACGGGAATTACAATTGGTAAAGCAACAATAGTTGTTGCGATAATTTTTACAGTATTTGTGACAGTTGCCAATAAAGATGCTAAGTATATTGGCATGGTAATCCCAATATTATTAGTAGGAGCATTAATTGATTTATTCAATTTACATCTATTGGTTAATTATTTACCTATAAATATTTATTTGCGAATAATTACATATTTTATTGGCTTAGTTCTTTTACCTTTTGGAGGATCATTACTAATTATTTCATCATTTCCAGCTGGAGTATTTGATGAATTTATGATAACTTTAATGAGGTTGCTTAAAACTAACAATTTAGTATTAGTTCGTGTTATAATGGAAATAACAGCCGTGGCTGTAGCAATAATGTTAGGCTTTATTGCCGGGATTCAGTTTGGGATGGTAAATATTGGCACACTGATTTTTTCCTTAAGTGTTGGCGTATTTATTAAAACATATTTGAAACTATTTGAAAGGGTTGGTTTATATGAAATTGAACAAATTAATTGATCATACTTATTTAAAAGCTTTTGGAACAGAAAAAGAAATTAATAAGTTGATTGAAGAAGCAATTGAATACGATTTTAAAAGTGTTTGTGTTAATCCGTTTTGGGTTGAACATAGCCATGAGTTACTAGCGGATACTGATGTACTGGTTTGTACAGTAATTGGATTTCCACTAGGTGCAAATACAATTAATACAAAAGTATTTGAAACTATTGACGCTATAGAAAACGGAGCTGATGAGATTGATATGGTTCTTAATGTTGGTCGCGTTAAAGCACAAGACTTTGATTATATTTATGAAGAAGTAAGTGCCGTAAGAGAAGCTTGTCCTAATAAGACATTAAAAGTAATCTTAGAGACATGTTATTTAACAAAAGAAGAAATCAGATTAGCAAGTGTTGCTTCAATTAGAGCACAAGCTGATTTTGTAAAAACTAGTACTGGCTTTGGAACTGGTGGAGCTACTATCGAAGATGTAAAAATCATGAAAGAAGTTGCCAAAGAAAAAGAAGTAAAAGCTAGTGGTGGAGTAAGAAGTAAAGAAGATTTAGAAAATATGATTAATGCTGGAGCTACTAGAATCGGTACTAGTAGTGGGATTTCACTTGTTAAGGGTGAAACAGTAGATTCAGACTATTAGGAGGAAAATTATGAGTACACCGCACATTGAAGCAAAAGAAAATGTAATTGAAAAAACTGTCTTAATGCCTGGAGATCCTCTTCGTGCAAAGTATATTGCTGAAACATATTTAGAAAATGTTGTTAAGTTTAATAATGTTCGTAATATGTTTGGATACACAGGAACATACAAAGGTAAGAAAATTAGTGTAATGGGTAGTGGTATGGGTATGCCTAGTGTTGGTATTTATTCATATGAACTATACAAATTTTATGGTGTTGAAAATATTGTAAGAATTGGAAGTTGTGGAGCTTACAGTGATCAATTAGCACTATATGATGTTTTATTAGTAGAAAGTTCTTGGAGTGAATCAACATTTGCCAATGTTCAATCTGGTAAAGATAATATCGATATAACTTATCCAAGTAAGGAATTAAATGGAAAACTCCAAAAAATCGCAAAAGATTTAAACATTCCATTAAATACATGTCCAATTCATTCTGGAGATGTGTTCTATCGTGAAAACTTCAAAGAATTTGAAAAAATTCGTGATGAAAAAGGATGTTTAGCTGTTGAAATGGAATCATTCGCATTATTCCATAACGCAAAAGTACTAGGTAAAAACGCTGCTTGTTTATTAACGGTTAGTGATTCACTTGTTACTCATGAAGCAACAACTGCAGAAGAACGTCAATTTGCCTTCACAAAAATGATGGATATTGCATTAGGAATGGCAGAATAAATAAAAAAGAGTGCGAAAGCACTTTTTTTAGGAGATAATTATGGAAACAAAAACAATTTACGGAAATAGATATACTTTAAATATGGTAAAAACAGAGAAATTCAAAACCAATCGTCTCCAAATATCATTTGGAAATGATTTATCTGAATTAACTATATCTAAAAGGTCATTAGTTCCATATCTATTAAAAGCAATTTCAAAAAAATATAATTCAAGAGAAATAATGTCTGCCTATTTGGAAAACATGTATGCAGCACATTTTAATGTGGGCGTAAGTAAAATTGCGAAAACACACTTTATCAACTTTGATCTATCTTTTATCAATGATCAATATACATTAAATAATGAATTACTATTTGATAAGGCCTTAGAGTTTTTAAAAGAAGTTCTCTTTAATCCTTTATTTAAAGAATCAATATTTTCCGAAGAATATCGATTAATGAAAGAGTACTTTAATGGCATCTACGCAAATAAGTTAAAATATGCCGTAAGAGAAATGAATAATGTTATGTTTAAAGATGAAACATACCGTTTAAATGCCCTTGGTGAAGAAAGTTTATTAAACGATGTTGACTTGGACAGTTGTCTAAAAACATATGAGAATATGATTGATAATGACACTATTATTATCAATGTTCTTGGTGATATTGATTTTGATATAGTAGAAAAATCAATATCAGAGCATTTCTCTTTTAAAGAAAGAACATATATTCCTGTTCTAATTGACAAATCAACAAAAGATTTTACAAAAGTAACAGAAATAATTAATAAAATCGATGTAAATCAAGCAAAACTTGTAATAGGTTACCGAATAGATGCTTATTATCATACAGAAAATTATTTAGGAGCAATAATGTTTAATACACTATTTGGCGGAACAGGTGAAAGCTTACTTTTTAAAGAAATAAGAGATAATTTAGGATTAGTTTACTTTATAAGTAGTAGTTATGATCCATATAAGGGTGTACTATTTATTGTTTCAGGTATCAATAAAACAGATTACTCAGTTGTATTAGAAACAATCAATAACATTATCCAAAAAATTATAGATCAAGACTATAGTGATGAATTCCTTAATATTACTAAAACAATGCAAATAAACGGATATATTGAAAGTTTAGATTCTAACATTGGTTTAGCTGCACGAGTTAGTAGAGATTCTCTGTTTCATGATAAATTTGACATAGATGAAGTTATAAGTAGAATTAATTCAGTTACAAAGGATGATATTACAAGAGCCGCGAAAAGTCTAAGAAAAGATACTATCTATTTACTAAGGGATGATAAAGATGAATAAAAGAGACTATCCTAAAATTAAAGAAGTACTTTATACAGAAACATTAGACAACGGGCTTAATGTGTTCCTATTACCAAAACTGGGATTTCATAAATCATACGCAACATTTTCAACTAACTTAGGATCAATTGCTACAAGAATTAAAGATAGTGTTGGTAATGAGTTAGATTTACCCATGGGTATAGCCCATTTTCTCGAACATAAATTATTCGAACAAAATGGTGAAGATGTTTCGACTAAGTTTGCGGCTAATCAAGCTAGAGTGAACGCTTTTACTCAAAACAACCGTACAACATATATATTCTCTTGCACTGATAATCTAAAAAAGAATATTGAATTATTATTAAATTTTGTTCAATATCCTTTATTCACAGATGAAGGTGTAGAAAAAGAAAAAGGGATTATTACTCAAGAAATAAAAATGTATCAAGATGATCCTGGCACAGTTGCGTATATGAGTTTATTAAAAAATCTATATGATACACATCCAGTAAGGTATGATATTTTAGGTACTGAAGAAACAATCAAAAAAATAAATGTTGATATATTAAAGAAAACTCATCAAACATTTTATAATCCTAAAAATATGATATTATTCATTACTGGTAATTTTAATCCTGAAGAACTAATGAAATTTATAAAAGAAAATCAAGGTGAAGTAAGTTTTTCAGATGAATATACAAGTGTTAACGCCATTCCTCTTCAAAGTGAATTTGTTCACCAAAAAGAGCAATCTTTAAAACAAGAAATTACGATCCCAAATTACTTACTTGCTATTAAACAACTACCAACAAATAATTCAACAGAAGATATTATGAAAAAAGAGTTGATTATGGCTGTATTAATTGATTTGCTACTTGGTAAAAGTTCTTCTAATTATAGGAAATTACTTCAAGGTGGACTGATTAATGATAGTTTCGGAATTGATATTACTTTTGAAGAAAGCTATGGCTACTTTTTAGTAGGTAGCGAAACATATTCTCCAAAAGAATTAGACAGTACTTTGAAAGATATTTTTATTAATCTTAATGCCTTTATAATTAATGACAAAGATTTTTCAAGAATCAAAAAACAAATCATTGGAGGATTCATTCAAGCCTTAAATAGTTTGGAGTATATTGCTAATCAATTTACAAAGTATTATTATGTTAATTCATCATTATTCAATATATTAGATATTGCTAACTCGATTACTATAGAAGATATCCATAAAATGAAAGAGAATCTCACTGATCCAAGAAAATTTAGTACAATTACTGCTTATCCAATTAAAAAATGACGCTAATACGCGTCATTTTCTTTATAAATTAAGTTTAATCCAATCCCCTAAACGGCGAAAAGTACTTTCTTTTTCTACTTCATTAAGTATTTCATGACGACAGTTATTTAAGACAGTATATTTGACTCGAGAATATCCAGAATCCTTAAAATATTTATATAACGTCTTAACTACTTCACCATAATGTCCTAATCCATCAAGGTCTCCACTTATAAAATAGATTGCCATATTAGATGCATTATCTTTTATCTTTTTCTTATCTTGAATTTCAAGAATAAAACGTAATAAATCGAGATGTGCTCCTATAGTAAATGGTTTTCCACATAATTCGTCAGCTTCAAATTCTCTTTGAACAGATTCAAGACTTGAAATCCATTCAATTCTTTTATTAATAATTCCATTTCGTCGCATTGAACGTACAGCCCCATCAGCTATCTTATTGTTAAAGAATTTACTTACAAACTTTGGACCTTTAAATCGTACTATTAATTTAACAATTCCAATTGAAAAATAAATTTTTATGGGCTTAAACCATCCAGTACCTGAAAAAATCGCTTCATCATATCTTTTATTGTCATATAAAATAACATATCTACCAATAAAAGATCCCATTGAATGTGCAAACATAATAACTGGTATTTTTTGATAATGTTCTTCAATATAATCTCTTACAGTTTTAACACCTTCATATATTTTATGAAATCCGATACTGTCAGAAAAATAAATTGATTCACATTCAGGATCAGTTTTACCATGACCTAAATGATCATTACCAATCACATGAAACCCTAGTGAATTAAGGTATAGAGCAAATTCTTTATATCTTCCAACATGTTCGCTAGCTCCATGGATGATTTGTACTATACCCTTTGGTCTTGTATTTTCGGTGGTCCATAAATATGTATGAATTTCATTCTCAAAAGGATCCATTAGTTTGAATTCTTTTACCATCCTATCACCTGCTTAAGAATAATTATATCATAGAAATTTATAAATAACTTTTCAAAATCTAAAATATTTTGATAAAATAGAGAGTAAGAGGTGGTCTTATTGAAAGAATATATTATTGCAATTGATCAAGGAACAACATCTTCAAGAGCGATTCTTTTTAATAAAAAAGGAGAAATTATTAGTTCTAGCCAAAAAGAACTTAAAATGATTTACCAAAAAGCAGACTATGTTGAACAAGACGCAGAAGATATTTGGACATCAGTTTTATCAACACTTGCTGAATGTATTGCCATTGCTGAAATACTTCCTGAAGAGATTGGAAGTATTGGAATAACTAACCAACGTGAAACAACAATTCTTTGGGATAGAAGAGATGGAAATGCAATTTATAAAGCTATTGTCTGGCAATCTAAACAAAGTAATTATATTTGTGACGACTTAAAAGAACGTAATCTTGAAAATATCTTTAAAGAAAAGACAGGACTCTTAATTGATCCTTATTTTTCCGGAACAAAAATAAAATGGATTCTTGATAATGTTCCTATTGCTAAAGAACTAATGGCTGATGGTAACTTAATGTTTGGGACAGTAGATACTTGGCTTTTATATAAACTAACAGGTAATAAAGTTCATAAAACTGACCATACCAATGCTTCAAGAACACTTCTATATAATATATTTGAAAAGAAATGGGATAATGAACTTCTAGATATTCTCGGGATTGATAAAACTATTTTACCGGAAGTATGTGATTCAAACAGTATCTTTGGGACAACTGCAAGACAAGCATTTCTTGGTGTAGAAATCCCTATCGCAGGTATTTTAGGCGATCAACAAGCAGCTTTATTTGGTCAACTATGTTTAGAAAAAGGTGCAATTAAGAACACTTACGGTACCGGATGTTTCATGCTTATGAATATTGGACTTACTCCAACATTATCACAAAATGGTCTCTTGACAACTATTGCTTATTCTATTGATGGTGTTATTACTTATGCCCTTGAAGGTAGCGTGTTTGTTGCTGGGAGTGCAATTCAATGGCTAAGAGATTCCTTAAACTTCTTTAATGAAGCAGCTTTTTCTGAAGAACTCGCTAAAAGTGTTGACAGTAATTATGGTGTTTATGTTGTCCCTGCATTTGTAGGACTTGGTACGCCTTACTGGGATACAGAAGCTAAAGGAGCAATATTTGGTCTAACAAGAGGCACAACAACAGCTCACATTACAAGAGCCACACTAGAATCACTGGCTTACCAAACAAAAGATGTCATCGATATTATGGCACTCGAATCACAAATTACTCCTAAAATCTTAAAAGTCGATGGTGGAGCTTCAGCAAATGACTTTTTAATGCAATTTCAAAGTGATATTTTAAATATCCAAATTAGTCGACCAAAGATTAATGAATCAACTGCCTTAGGGGCAGCATTTATTAGTGGATTAGCTACTGGACTATATAAAAGTATAGCTGAATTAGAAAATATTGTAATTCAAGATAAACACTTTACTCCTAAGATGGGTAAAGATGAAAGGAATACTCTTTATTCTAACTGGCAAAAGGCAGTTAGTGCGACAAGAGCGTTCAAATAAGTGTTTGTTTTTTACCGATTTTGATGTAAAATATACTACAGGAGGCAAGATATGGAAGAAAAACTACTAAAGTTTCAATTATTAAAGAAAAAAAGTGAAAAGAATGTAGTAATTGGTGGAATTTTGTTAGTACTTGGACTAATCTTATTTGTTTTACTAATTGAGTATGGTCCTTATGGACTTATATTAGGCTTACCTGGTCTTGTACTTATAGGAATTGGCTTTGCAAAGTTCTCAGGAATTAAGAAGAACTTTAAATCAGAAGTATTACATGATGTTGTTGTAACCTTTGTAGAAGATGGAGTATTTGATCCATTAAAAGGATTGTCACAAACAGTTGTCTACAACACAGAATTCTTAAAAAGAGCTGATATCTTTCAAAGTGAAGATTATTTAGCTGGAAAAATGGATGGAGTATCTTTTGTTTCAAGTGATGTTAAACTCCAAGAAAGACATGTTGAACATACAGAAAATGGGACAAGAACTACTTATGTAACTTATTTTCTTGGAAGAGTCTTTAGATTTGAATTTAACAAATCATTTGATGGTTACTTACAAGTATTAGAAAAATCTAAACCTACTATAAAAAGAAAATATAAAAAGATAAAACTTGAAAGTGTTGATTTTAACAAGAAATTTAAAACATATAGTACTAGTGAGCATACTGCATTTTATGTTTTAACACCTCACTTAATGGAAGCATTAAGAGACTTTGAAAAAAATAACAAAGGTAAAATCAGTTTTTCATTTATAGGTAAATATCTTTATATAGGTATAAATAACTTTAGAGATACCTTTGAATTGAAAATGTTTCGAGTACTAAACGAAGAAACATTTAGTGAATTCAAAAGAGAATTATTTGTAATTCAGGAAATAGTAAAAGAATTAAGATTAAATAACGATATATTTAAAAAGGAGTGAATTAGATGAGTACAGGTTTAATTATTGCAATCGTCGCTGTCGTTTTAATAATTGGTCCACTTATGTGGTACATAGGGACAATGAACAGTTTAAGACAATTAGAAGTTAAAGTAGAGGAAGCTGAATCAGGAATTGATGTAGCTTTAACAAAACGTTTTGATGTACTATCAAAACTTGTTAACTCAGTAAAAGGTTACGCAAAACACGAATCAGAAACATTTGAAAATGTTACTAAATGGCGTCAAGGATTACCTAAAAAATTGACTTTACAAGAAAAACAAGAGTTTATGGGTAAAATGGATGGAGTCCAAGCTGGAATTAATGTTGCAGTGGAAGCTTATCCTGAATTGAAAGCAGAAAAAGTGTTTTCTAATCTAATGAACTCGATTTCTGATGTTGAAGAACATCTTCAAGCAGCAAGAAGAATTTACAACTCTAATGTTTCAAGAATTAACTCAATGATCGTAACTTTCCCAACTAGTATTGTTGCTGGAATGGTTCATGTTGATAAAAAAGAATTCTTTGAAGCAGAAAGTTCAAAAAGAGAAGACGTTGAAATTAGTTTCTAAAAAGAGAACTGAAAAGTTCTTTTTTTTTGCTAAAATGTTAATATTTTATAAAAATAAAGATAATAATAGTTGCTATCCATACATTTTCTCTCTAATGTAGCTTTGTTTTAGCAAATAGTGATTTTCCAGAACATATAGCCTACAAATCACAAGTAAACTATTCTGAATAATTTAGCTATACTAATGAAAAAGGAGGTTCTATGTTAAACCAAGTTATCTTAGTAGGTCGTTTAGTTTATGATCCAGAATTAAGAACTCTTGAAGATGGTCGCAATGTAACAACTATAACACTAGCTATTCAAAGAGGATTTAAAAATTCTGAAAGTGGTGAGTATGATACTGATTTTCTGAAATGCACTTTATGGAGTGGCATTGCTGAAAATACAGTAGAATATTGTAAAAAAGGCTCTACAGTAGGAGTTAAAGCAAGATTAGCTCAAAAATACTATGAATATGAAGATGGTAAATCGTTTTCTTATCCAGAGATCATCGCTGAAAAAATCACTTTCATAAATACTAAAAATGATAAATAATATTATCCCCAGATATAATATTATTAAAAAAAGTGCATTTTGCACTTTTTTTCCTGTTAATTTCTTTTGTTTCTTTCAATATATACGATACTTTGGTATAATATTATAGTCGATATTTTCACAAAAAAACTGAATAATTACTTATTATACGAGAGGACTGATTCCTATGAAACAATATCTTGATTTATTACATCACATTTTAGATAGAGGATCCAAAAAAGAAGACCGTACAGGGACAGGAACAATAAGTACTTTTGGATACCAAATGAGATTTGATTTAGCTGACGGATTTCCTTTAGTAACTACTAAAAAAGTTCATTTGAAGTCAATTATTCATGAACTACTTTGGTTTATTAAAGGTGAAACTAATATAAAATACTTAGTCGACAACAACGTCAGAATATGGAATGAATGGCCTTATCGTAATTTTCAAAAAACGGCTAATTATAATCGTGAAACGCTGGAAGAGTTTGTTGAAAAAATCAAAACTGATGATGCATTTGCGAAAAAGCATGGTAATTTAGGTCCTGTTTACGGAAGACAATGGCGCCATTTTGAAGGTCCTGAAGGAAAATATGTTGACCAATTATCTGAGGTTATAAAAGATATCAAAAATAATCCCTATTCAAGAAGATTAATCATTAACTCGTGGAATCCTCCACTAGTTCCTGAGATGGCTTTACCGCCATGTCATATGATGTTTCACTTTTATGTGAATAACAATAAACTAAGTTGTTTACTTTACCAACGCAGTGCTGATTCCTTTTTAGGTGTACCATTCAATATTGCAAGTTATGCTTTATTAACATTAATGGTAGCTCAAGTAACTAACCTAGAACCAGGAGAATTTATCCATACATTAGGTGATGCACACATCTATAATAATCATTTAGAACAAATCAAGCTGCAATTGAGAAGATTACCTAAAGCATTACCAACAATGACTCTAAATAAAGATATTAAAAATATTGAAAATTTTAAATATGAGGATTTTAAATTATCAAATTATCAACCTCATCCCCCTATTAAAGGTAAGGTAAGTGTCTAATGATTAGTTTAATTGTTGCGATAGCTAACAACAACGTCATTGGAAAAGGTAACAAACTACCTTGGCATTATAAAGAAGATATGCAGTATTTTAAAGAAATGACGATGAATAATACTGTCATTATGGGTGAGATGACTTTTAAATCAATTATATCTTATTTAAATAAACCACTTGTTGGTAGAAAAAATGTTATTGCATCTTTAACTAACTATGAATATGATGGTGTTGAAAAAACCAATGACATTATTTCATATTTAAAGAATTTTCCAGAAGATGAAGAAATATTCATCATCGGTGGAAAGATAATATATGATCTTACACTTGATTTAGCTGATAGATTATACATTACACATATAGATAAAGATTTCGAAGGTGATGTTTTCTTTAAAACTATTGATTATTCTAAATATAATAAAGTTAGCGAAAGAATAAGTGGAGAACTAACCTTCTCGATTTATGAAAGGATACGATAAAATGTATATCTTAAGTTTTTATTTACTTTGGGCACTTATCACATTCTTATTTGGAATGTTATTTGGATTAGATTTTAATAGTTTTAATGAATTAAGCTTTTATTTGCTTGGTTTTGTAAGCTTATTACTAGGAGTAATATTCTCTTTTGCTATTCAACTAGGATTACTTAGTTTAGTTGGAAGCATTAGAAAAGATACAAAATTTGAAAGCAACTTCAATCATCGCTTTGCTAATTCATGGCTTAATCTAACTTTACATATCTTAAGAGTTAAAGTTATAACTACCGGAAAAGAAAATATTCCTAGTGAGAAATTTGTGTTAATTGGTAATCATCAGGAAAATTACGACATTATCGTTTTAAAACCTATATTTAAACGAAATAATATAAGTTTTATCGCTAAAGAATCTTTAATTAACGTACCTGTTATTGGTAAATGGATTATATTGCTTGGTAATATTCCAATTTCAAGATTTGCTGATAGAAGCGCAGCTGAAACAATTGTAAAAGGTATCAGACAAGTTAAAGCAGGAATGACTATGGGGATATTCCCAGAAGGTCGAAGATCTTTTGGAAATGAATTAATAAACTTTAAGCCTGGTGCTTTTAAGTTAGCTATAAAACCTAAGGCTGATATTCTAATTGCTACTATCTATAATTTTAGTAACATTTTAAAAGATTATCCTTTTAGAAGACAAAAAGTTTATGTTCATATTCACGAACTATTAAAATATGATGATTATCATGAATTAAGTAGTCAAGATTTAGCTAAAAAAGTAAAAGGAATAATTCAAATTCAACTAGATGATTTTGAAGAGAAATATCGCAAAAAGAAATAATATACTTATGGTATAATTAAAAACAAGGAGATGAAATATATGAGAATGGTTGACCTTATTGAAAAGAAAAGAGATGGATTTGTTCTTACAAAAGAAGAAATTAATTTTATCATTGAGAATTACGTAAATAAAAGTATTCCAGATTATCAAATGAGTAGTTTATTAATGGCTATTTTCTTCAGAGGAATGACAAATGAAGAAAGTAGTGCATTTACTGAAGCTATCTTAAATAGTGGTGAAACAATTGATCTAAGTAGTATTGATGGCATTAAAGTAGACAAACATTCTACAGGTGGAGTAGGCGACAAAACAACATTAGTATTAGGACCTTTAGTAGCTAGCTGTGGTGCAAAAGTTGCAAAACTTAGCGGTAGAGGATTAGGACATACTGGTGGAACATTAGATAAACTTGAAAGTATTGAAGGTATGTCTATTAATATAGAAATTGATGACTTTATCAAACAAGTAAATGATATTGGAATTGCTGTCGCTGGACAAACTGCAAAAATTACACCAGCTGATAAATTGTTATATGCTCTAAGAGATGTAACAGCTACTGTACCAAGCATTCCCTTAATTGCTTCAAGTATTATGAGTAAAAAATTAGCTAGTGGTAGTGATGTTATTGTTTTAGATGTCAAAATTGGTGAAGGTGCCTTCATGAAGACAATTGAAGATGCTCGTGAATTATCTAAAATAATGGTCAATATTGGTGCTTCATTTGGAAAGAAAGTAGTTGCTTTTATTACTGATATGTCACAACCGTTAGGCTTTACAGTTGGAAATAGATTAGAAGTTAAAGAAGCAATTGAAACACTGCAAGGAAATGGACCAGCTGATTTAACTGAGCTTTGTGTTGAAATTGGTAGTTATATGGTATACAGTGGTGGAATTACAAAAACTTTAGAAGAAGCAAAAGAATTAATCTTAGAAAAATTAAATAATAATGAAGCTTATGATAAACAAATGGAATTAATAAAATATCAAGGTGGAGTAATCGAAAACCTAGATACATTTATCAATGTTAAAGAAATCTTAGAAGTTAAATCGACAGAATCAGGATATATTGAAAAAATTGATGCTTTAGCAATCGGAATTGGCGCAATGAAGTTAGGTGCAGGACGTGAAACTAAAGAAGACCCAATCGATCCTGATGTGGGAATTATCTTAAAGAAAAAAGTTGGAGATAAAGTAGAAAAAGGTGAGATTTTAGCACTTCTTTACAATAATAAGGATAACATTGAGAACATCTTAGATGAAGTATTAGAAGCTTTCGTAGTAACAAAAGAAAAAGTAGAAAAGAAATCAATTATCTTAGAAATAATCACACAATAAAAGGCCGATTGGCCTTTTTCTTTGCATATTCTTTTATATTCGAACTAATAATTGGTATTATGGGAATAGCGGTATCATTTTATATATTTTATAATAATGACCTTTGCTGGCTGTTCAGTACAATAAGAAAAGGAGCTTAATATGGAAAAAATCGCAAAAAACTATAGTAAATATGAAAGTATTCTCTTTAACATCTTAACTGGAATGTTTGTTGTAAATGTTTTGACTTTATCATTAATTATTTTATCAGATGGAGATATAACAATTTGGTTAATGGCACTAGTATTACCCGCAGGAATCTTCTTTATCGTGGGATTCTTTGTCTTTATTTACTTACTTGTTGTCTACAATCTAAACAAGTTAGGTCCTGATGTGAGAATTTGGAAAACAGTCACAGGATTATTGTTATCACCAATTGGTTTATTATTTTCATTCTTTAACTATATGATAATAGTTCTCGCAAATATTTGGTAATACTTGCTTTATAATAAGAAACTATATATAATTAAAATGTCTTAAAGTCAGGGAGCTTAGAGAACTAGGCTGAGAGTATTCTTGAAACTAGAATAGACCATACCTGATCTGGATAATGCCAGCGTAGGATAAGATTTAAAGTATTTCTTACTTTGAATTTAGTTTTGTCCTGAGTTAGGACAAAACTTTTTATTTTGAGGAGGAAAAAATATGAAAGAAACAAAAAGAATTACCGAAATCGCAGTTTTAATCGCGATTGCAGGAGTGTTAGAAGCAATTTCAACTTTTATTCCATTCTTACATATGCCACAAGGTGGTAGTGCCAGTTTAGGAATGTTACCAATTTTCTTTATTGCGTATAAATATGGAGTTAAGGATGGCTTAATTGCAGGATTTATTTTTGGAATCATCAATTTTGGTCTAGGAGGGTTCGTAATTCACTGGGGATCAATAATTTTTGACTATTTCCTCGCATTCACAGTACTTGGGTTTGCAGGAGTATTTAAAGATAGTGCTTTACAAAGTAACAAAGGGTTTATTAAGGGTATTTTGCTTGGTGGATTTTTAAGATACTTAATGCATAGTTTGAGTGGTGTTATATTCTTTTCACAGTTTGCAGGAACTGAGGGGGCATTTATTTACTCATTTATCTTTTATAATCTACCATATATGACTATTTCAGTAGTTCTATGTATTATTATTGGATTAGCAGTAAAAGATCGCATTATTCAATATTTATAAAAAGGCATATTTCTATGTCTTTTTTTATTTTCTAATTTTGTTTAAACAAATCACCATTTTTTTGGTATAATTAAAATGATAATAAAAGGAGGAATACGATGAAAATACTATTTGTCGGAAGTGAGGCAACACCCTTCTCGAAAACAGGCGGATTGGCTGATGTTTTAGGTGCTTTACCTAAAGAATTAGTTAATCTTGGTAACGATGTGAGAGTGGTTTTACCTAAACACGGAGTTACAAAAGAGAAATTTAATAGTCAAATGCATCCACTTTGTAAATACAGAGTCACGGTAGGTGATAAAGAAGAATATTGTGGAATTGAATCAATTGAAAGAGACGGAGTAATCTATTATTTTATTGATAATGAGTATTATTTTGGATATCGTGATACATTATATGGTCATTATGATGATGGTGAACGATACGGATTCTTTAATAATGCTGTTATGCAAATGTTTGAACACCTTAATTATTATCCAGACATTATTCATGTGAATGATTGGACTGCTGGCCTAATTCCATTCATCTTTAACAAAAACTATAAACATTTAGAAAAATATAAACATATGAAAACTCTCTTCACAATTCATAATATCGCTTATCAAGGGGTTTTCTCGAAACACTTATTGAAGTATTTGAATGTTGAATTTGGTGATGAACTAGAATTTAACAACAACATTAATTTCTTAAAATGCGGAATAAATTCCGCAGATTATGTTACGACTGTATCTGATACTTACTCAAAAGAAATTCTCTATGATTATTATGGATTTGGAATGAGTGAAATCTTAAAATCACGAGAAGATACGTTATTTGGAATTATAAATGTGTTAGATTATGAGAAGTTTAATCCTAAAATCGATCCTAATATCGTCTACAACTATAGTCCTTATAATTATTTAAAAGGTAAAAAAGAAAATAAAGAAGCTTTACGAGAATTCTTTAACTTAGAAAGAAATGATTTGCCTATCATTAGTATGGTCACAAGACTTACTGAAGCTAAAGGGTTTGAACTAATTAAAGAAATTATTGAAGAATATGTTAGTACTAATAAATTCCAATTTGTCTTACTCGGTAGTGGTGATGCACAAATTGAAGAATTCTATAACTACTTGAAAGAAAGATATTCTAACAATGTTGGTGTCTATATTGGCTATAGTGAACCACTAGCCAGAAAAATATATGCTGGAACAGATATGTTTTTAATGCCTTCTCGCTTTGAACCATGTGGATTAGCACAATTAATCAGTTTAAAATATGGATCATTGCCAATAGTTAGAAAAACTGGTGGATTAAAAGATAGTATTGATTCATATAATAAATTTACTAATGAAGGTACTGGTTTTAGCTTTGAAAACTACGATTCAGTAGATTTAGCAGATGCAATTGATACTGCACTTGAAGTATATTCTAATAAACCAGTATGGAAAACTTTAGTAAGAAGAGTAATGGAAAAAGATTTTAGTTGGGAACAGTCAGCTAAAAAATATCTAGAACTATATAAGAAGTTAAAGGGGGAATAACATGGAAACATTAGCCTTAATACTAGCCGGAGGTCGTGGTAGTAGACTTGATATCCTTTCTGAAAACAGAGTTAAACCAGCTGTTCCATTTGCTGGAAAATATCGTATTGTTGATTTTACATTAAGTAATTGTACAAATTCAGGTATTCATAATATTGGGATTCTTACTCAATATTTACCGTTATCACTTAATGAACATATTGGAATGGGTGCAGAATGGGATTTAAATAGAAGAGATTCAAGTATAAGTTTACTTCAACCCTATAAAGAATGGTATGCTGGGACAGCTGATGCTGTGCTTCAAAATATTGAATATATTAAAAGAAAAGATCCTAAATATATTCTTATCTTGTCAGGCGACCATGTTTACAAGATGAATTATCAAAAAATGATAGATTTTCACATTGAGAATAATGCGAAATTAACAATTGCTGTTCAACCAGTACCTTGGAAAGATACTCATCATTTTGGTATTTTAACAAGTGATGACAACAATAAAATCATTAGGTTTACAGAAAAACCAAAAAATGCTGATAGTAATTTAGCATCAATGGGTATTTATGTCTTTAATACTGATGTTTTATTAGATGCAATCACAACAGTTAAAGATCCTAAACTAGATTTCGGGAAACATATTATTCCTCATTTATTAAAAACTACAGACTTGTATACTTATGTCTTTGAAGATTATTGGAAAGACGTTGGAACTTATGATGCTTATTTAGATGCAAGTATCGAACTAACAACAACTGTTGATAAAATTAAACTTGATATGTATGACAAAGATTGGAAAATTCATACTAAGAGTGAAGAAATGCCTAGTGTTAAAATCGGTAGTAAAGCCGTGATTAGTCAAGCATTATTATCAAATGGTTGTATAATTGCAGGTAATGTCACAAGAAGTGTCTTAAGCCCTGGGGTCGTTGTTCATCCTGGTGCTACAGTAATTGACTCTGTTATCTTAAATGATACTGAAGTAATGCCTGGCGCATACATTGAAAGAGCAATAATCGATAAACGTTGTATTATTGAAGAAAATGTTATAATTGGTGATGGAGATGATGTATCACCGAATATTGATAATCCAGAAGTACTATTTAGTGGTATAAATATTATCGGATCAAGTGTAACAATTCCTTCAGGAACTATCATTAAAAGAAACTGTCGAATATTTTCAAGCGCTAAATTTACAAAAAAAGTTATTGAAACAGGTAGTACATTAAAATAAAAAGGCTAATTTTAGCCTTTTTTTATGATTTTATCAACTGCTTTTAAGTAGTCAACTCTTGGACTATATCCTTCTTTAATTAGATATCCGTTTTCTTTTATTTCCGCATATTTAATTGATTTTCTTCCTTCCTTGCTACGATTATAGTATTCCACTAAGTATTTAGTTTCTAGTAAATAGATTTTATCGAGCGATTTGAAGAAAATTAATAAGAAACTAATACCATCATGTTTCATAATACTTTCTAAGTGTGTTATTTGATGTAAATGAATATTTGATAATGGAAAACTTGTTTTATTCACTGTCTCTTTTGCTTCAAAATCAATATATTTACCTTTATAAATACCATTATAATCCGTTGTAGATGGAACTTTGTAGTAAGCTTCCTTAATAACTGCCCCACTTCTTGAAGGGTAGTCAACTTTTACAATTTGGATTGGAATTGGTTTTTTATGAATTACCGCTTTATCGTGGGCTAGATAATATTCATTTGTTTCATTAATAATATTCTCAAAAGACATTCCCCGATTAGAATGATCAGTTTTAGTTTTTATGAAATTTGCTTTTTTATTTGGATAATTAATCATAAAACCACTCCTTACAAATAAATATATCATAAAGTATCGTTAAAATATACATTTTTGTATTGATAAAAATGGTTAATTACCACACATTTACTACTATTAATCTGATATTGTGTTATAATATTTAAGAATTAAAGACAATTATAAAAAGGAGGGACATTATGAGCAGAATTAAAATATTTGCCCTAGGTGGACTTGGCGAAAACGGAAAAAATATGTATTGTGTGGATGTTGATAATAAGATATTTATACTAGATGCTGGATTAAAATACCCAACTCATGAATTATTTGGTGTAGACTCAATAATTCCTGATTTTAGTTATTTAGAAAAAAACAAAAGCCGAATTATTGGTCTTTTTCTTAGTCATGGACATGAAGATCATATTGGTGCTGTCCCAAAACTCTTAAAAGCTATTAATATCCCCATCTTTGCTTCTTACTTTACCTTAGCGATTTTAAAAGACGCTATTACGGACCAAGGACTGGATTTAATCGATTATAAATTTATCACCGTATCTTCAAGAAAAACGTTAACTTTCGATAATATAAAAGTTGATTTTTATCGAGTTACTCACTCTATCCCCGAATCACAAGGAATTGCGATCACAACAATGGATGGAATTATCGTTTATGCACCTGATTTTACCTTTGATCAAAATGTGACAGGTGTCTATAAAACTGATTTTGAAAAACTATCATATATTGCTGGACAAAAAGTTTTAGCATTACTTGTTGAATCATTAGGTGCAGAAAGAATTGGCTACACACACAGCACAGAAGCTTTAGATTACACATTAAATCAAACTTTTTATCACTCAAAAGGGAGAATTATTGTCTCTGCTTTTTCGACTGATTTAGTTAGAATTCAAAAAATTATTGATATTGCTTTGAAATACGAACGAAAAATCGCAATAATCGGTCGAAAAACTCAAAGAACAGTCGATATTGCAGTCAATTTAGACTACTTAAAGATCCCAAAAGACAGTTTAAAAAGTTTAAGATTTATTGATGATAAAAATAAAAATGAACTTAAAGATGCCGTTGTTTTAGTTACTGGTGATAGACATGAACCATTCTATATGCTCCAAAGAATGGTTAAGAAACAAGATAAACTTATCCATATCAACAAAGATGATACAATTATCTTAATGACACCACCAATTCCTGGAACTGAAAAGATTGCTGCTAGAACGTTAGATATCTTATATCGTTATGATACGAACGTAGTAAAAATAAATAAAGCTATCTTACCACCATCTCATGCTGGTAGCGAAGATATTAAACTATTAATAAATATCTTAAATCCAAAATATATTATTCCTGTAATTGGTGAATATCGCCATCAATACGCTATGAATCATCTTTGTATTCAACACGGATACAGCGAAGATACGGTCTTTGTATTAGATAATGGGACAGTTCTTCAACTAGATGAAGGAAAAGTAGTTAATACTAAAGAAAGAATCAAAAGTGGTGATATTTTAGTCGATGGAATATTAGATGGAGATCTCCATGATGCTGTTTTAAGAGACAGAGAATTACTCTCTCAAGACGGTGTGTTACTTATCATTGCGAATATTGAAGCAAGAGAAAAAAGAGTAATTACTAGTCCAGAAATAGTTTCTCGAGGATTCATTTATATGAAAGAAAATGAAGAATTAATTAAAGAAGTAGAGGCTATTTTTTATAAAGTATCTGATAAGATTCTTAAAAACAAATATATTGACTGGAAGGTTTATCGTCAGATGTTAAAAGATGATATTAGTAAGTATCTTTATCAAGTAACAAAACGTAGACCGATAATTATTCCTGTTCTAATTGATACACAAACAAACAAGTAGGCTAAATACCTGCTTTTTTATTTAAAATATTGTTTAATTTTCAAAACAAATGAGTATTTATTCATATTTTGAAAAAAATAAGTGAAAACCCTTTACAATAACTGCTAAATTATCTATAATAAAATAAGATAAAAAACAAAAAATAGGAGGAAAAAATGAAAAAATTATTAGTTTTAGTTGCTGCTATGGTTTTAGTGCTTGGATTAAGCGCTTGTACTAAAGTTGAAACTTACAGAATTGCAATGATCACCGATTCAGGTGGTATTGATGACGAATCATTTAATCAAGGAACTTGGGAAGGAATCGTTGAATTTGCAGAAGAAAATGATATTTCTTACAAATACTACAAACCTTTAGAAGTATCTGATGATGCTTACTTAGAAGCAATCGCTCTTGCTGTTGAAGGTGGAGCAGAAATTATCATTACTCCAGGATATTTATTTGAGCCAAGTATATATGCTGCTCAAGATTTACACCCAGATGTATATTTCATCTTAATCGATGGTGAACCTCATGATGCTGCATGGACTACGTGGAATACTGCTGATAACACTTTACCAATCTTATTTAACGAACATGAAGCTGGATTCTTAGCTGGATATGCTACTGTAATGGACGGATACACTAGTTTAGGATTCACTGGTGGAATGGCTGTTCCTGCCGTTGTTAAATTCGGTGTTGGATTTATCGCTGGTGCTTACTTTGCTGCTGATGAATTAGGTATTCAAATCACATTTGGTGATGCTACTTATCATTACTTTGGAGATTGGGGTCCTACTGATAACTTCAAAAACTTAGCTGCTTCTTGGTACGTTGATGGTACTGAAGTAATCTTTAGTGCTGCTGGTGGAGCTGGAGCTTCAGTTATGGCTGCTGCTGCAGATCAAAATGGTATGATGATTGGTGTAGATATTGATCAATCTGCACTATCAGATACAGTATTAAAAACTGCTTTGAAAAACCTAGGAAACGCTGTTCAACAAGAACTTCAAGCTTGGCTTGATGGAGAGTTCGTTGGTGGAACTACTATTTCTAAAGGTATTACAAACGATGGTGTTGCATTACCTATGGATACTTCAAGATTTACTACATTCACAAGTGCACAATACGCTGCAATATTTGCTGATATAGCTGATGGAACTGTTGTTGTTCCTGCTGATTACGCTGCATTAGTTACTTTCTTAGCTGATACTAACGCTGCAGATTATCCTTCTGAAGTAGATGTTATTGGTCCTACTGAATAATATTACACAATTAGAAAATTAAGGAAAGCAAAATTGCTTTCCTTTTTTTTTGAGTATATGATGTTTTTTTATTAAATATAGGTGGCTTCGTGTTAAGTGACAAACATAAAAATAAAGCTATAAGTTTGTATGTATGTGGTGTTGAAATAATTTTTTGTGTAACAGGTGATTCAGGGACAAATCTTATGAGCGCGACTGAAGACAGTAATGATTATATGATAAGTGTTAATATTGACCAGTCTAGTCAATAAACTCAGTATTAACAAGTCCTTAAAAGAAGTAGATAACACTGTCTATTTTGTATTTGTGGATGATGATGGACTAAGTATCGAAAATGCCACACCAGAAGATGTCATAATTCCAAAAGAATCAAATATTTTGTATACATATTTTTTCTTTTATAAAATATAATATTATGTTAAAATATTTAGAAAGAGGTGAAGAAATGGAATATATTGTTGAAATGCTCAATATTACAAAGGAATTTCCGGGTATTAAAGCAAACGATAATGTTACTCTTCAATTGAAAAAAGGTGAAATTCACGCTTTACTAGGTGAGAATGGTGCTGGAAAATCAACTTTGATGAGTGTTTTATTTGGCTTATATGTCCCAGAAGAAGGAATTATTAAAGTAAGAGGTGAAGAAGTTCAAATCAGTAATCCAAACGATGCAAATGCCTATGGTATAGGAATGGTTCATCAACATTTTAAATTAGTTCATAATTTTACTGTTGCTGAAAATATCGTGCTAGGATTTGAAGATACTAGACATGGTTTCTTACAATTTGATGCTGCTATTAAAAAAATTACTGATTTAAGTGAAAGATATAAGCTTAAAGTAGACCCAAACCAAATAATTTCAAATATTAGT
>DAOVWR010000093.1 GCA_030636545.1 Mycoplasmatota bacterium | reverse complement strand
TCAACATTAGTTCCTCTAACAACACTAGCCCACCAATCAACTAAATCTGCATAAGGAACTAGGGAATGAGTGAACTCACGATATACTTGTGGACAAATATAATGAACCCATTCTTCTTCTACCCATTTCTTTGTATCAGCATATTGTTGGGCATAACTATTATGGGCGATTGGTGAAGTGTTTGATCCTTCATCTCCGCCTGATAGCCAAACACCAGAAGGACTAACTCCAAATTTAACATCTTTACTATTAGCAAGGTTATGAGCATCAATATCTTCTTTGATTCCTCTAATAACGTCATTAATATTTTCTCTTCGCCAATCTTCGATTGTTTGGTCTACATCTTTATATGTATTATATGTCTCTGTATCAGAGCTTATTCCTGAAGAGGGATAAAAATAATCATCAAAATGAACTCCATCAACATCATATAAAGTTACTAGTTCTGTGACTACATTTCTAATATATGTTTTTACTTCAGGTTCTCCTGGATTTAAAATGTATGGGTAATTTGATCCTGAAATATTCCCTGCGACAACTAAAGCAGGATTTTGTTTTGCGAAGTTCTCTGAATGTAAAGCAGCTAAGACAGAAGATTCACTTGCTGCCGAATTAGCTACTCTATAAGGATTAAGCCAAGCATGAAACTCAATCCCGTTAGCATGACATGTATCAATCATGTATTGCATAATATCCCAACCTGGATCGACTCCTTCTGTTCCTGTCAGCCATCTACTCCATGGAGCGTAAGCTGAATCATAAAAAGCATCACTTTGGGGACGTACTTGAAAAACGATTGTATTCATATTTGCAGCAATAACTTCATCTAATAAAGATTGAAAAACTGCTTTATATTGTACTTCACTAGTATATTGAGGCATGTTTAGATTATAAACAGTTGTTACCCAAACACCTCTTAATTCCTCACTTTTTTCAACATAAGTAACCGGAATCATTACCGGATCACTAGACTCAAAATGGGTTACACTAACACCATCTCTCATTAAGACTTCTAGTTCAGAACTAGTGGTAACTTTTCCAATATCGCTAACACTGAATACAGTGAAAATTGCGAGAAATAATACTATTAATTTAAATATCTTCATGATTTCACACCTCATTTAGTAATTTTTTTAACTGATTCATTCCTTGTATTTTTTTATCTTCTTCAATAAATGTTTTGGCAGTGAAGAAGCAATTTCCTTTAACACTTTCAAAACTATTACTATATTTCATTTGATTAACTATTTCTTGTTCATTTTCAAAATCGCCAGTTTCCCCTAATCGGTATGCTGGATGTCCAATAATTAAATCAACATTTGTATCTTCTACGATGCTTACCCACCAGTCTAAAATATCTCCAAACGGAGCTATTTTATGACCAAATGGCCAGTAAATTTGGGGTACTATATAATCTAACATTTCTTCTTTTACCCATTCGTAAGAATCGGCAAATTGTCCATAATAACTTTCACTACAGGCAGGAGCTGTATTAGATCCGAGAATATCTGTATCTTTATTTTTCCAAATTCCAAACGGTGATACTCCGAATTTTAATTCCTTGTTTACTTTATGAACAGCATCATTGATTCCTTTAATAAGTTCACTGACATGTCTTCTTCTAAAGTCTCCAAGTGATAATGATTTATCTAATCTATTATTGTAATCATCTAAATCATTAACTTTTTCACTAATTCCACTATATGGATAGAAGTAATCGTCAAGATGAATTCCATCAACATCATAATTTGTGACTAACTCAACCATTGAGGCAATTACAAATTCTTTTACTTCTTCTTTAGTTGGATTAAGAATTAATTTACCACCTTTATCTAAGATGATATATTCGGGGTGTAATTTTGCGAAGTTGTTATCATCACAAGTCTTTAAATACTCATCAATTGATAACTTACCATCTTTAGAAATACGATATGGGTTACACCATCCGTGTATTTCTAATTTTCTTTTTCTGGCTTCTTTGATAACCCACGCAAAAACATCAATTGGTGGCTTTAGTCCTTCTTTACCTGTTAGGAATCTACTGTAAGGATTGAGTTTAGATTTATAAAAGGCGTCGTTGTTTGTTCTGACTTGGAAGAACACAGTATTTAAATTAAATTCAACAAATGTATCAAAAAGTTTTATTACTTGCTTTTGATAAATTTGTAAATCTTTCGTTGTCGGTAAATCAATATTAGCGACATTTGAAACCCAGACAGCACGACATTCTTTTTGAATATATTTTTCAGGTATTTCAATTTGAGTATCTGTATTTAAATAGTTAATTGGTGTCTTTTCAATAAATTTATATAGTTTCATATTTTTAGTCCTCATAATAATAATCTAAGTATTTTCGGTGCGCAATAAGTAACTCATTAAATGCTTTTTTAGCTATATCAATTGATTTGACAAAAGGATTTATTTGTAAGGCAAGTAAGGCTTTATCTAAATTCTTTTCATAAATTGCATCTACTAATAACTCTTCATATGCTTTTGTTTCTTGGATAATTCCTCTAATTTGAACAGGTAAATTTCCGATATGAACAGGAATTGGCCCATCTTTTGTAATACGGCAAGTTATTTCAATAGCGCAACCGTTAGGCAAGTTAGTAATGTGGCCATTATTTACTGTGTTAACTGCTTGATAATCTCTTTTATCGTTATAGATTGAACTAATTACATTACATGCAACATCACTGTAAAATGCTCCACCACGTTCTTCTAGTTCAACTGGTTTAACTAATAAGTTTGGATCTTTATATTTCTCAAAAAGATTGGCTTCAATCTTTTTGACAAGTTGAGCTCTTGTTTCACCTTTTTCATAGGCGATTAAGAAATTTTTTAACATTTCTTCAAAATAGTAAGTATATTTATGATAAGGACTTGGGTATACTCCTAGTTCTTCAATAAACTTATAGTCCCAAGTTAATGGTTCAATATTTTTCATAGTAATTTGTTTTTCTTTAACATCTTCAATAATTTCATCTAAACGGTCTTTTCCGTTATGAAAAACATTTAAAACATACGACATATGATTTAGTCCTGCGATATAAGGAACCAAATTTTTTGGCTTTACTTTTAAGACAGTAGCAAAATGATTTTGAAGATTTATTGGGACATTACAGACACCAATAAATTTATCAAATTCAGCATATCTAAAGACTGCCTCACTGACAATACCTGCCGGATTTGTGAAATTAATGAGCCAAGCTTCTGGGCATAGTTCTTTGATGTCATCAATAATACTATAAATGACAGGCACAGTTCTTAAAGCATTGAATAATCCCCCAGCTCCATTTGTTTCTTGACCTAACATTCCGTATTTACCTGGTATTCTTTCATCTAGTACACGGGCATCTAATTGTCCTACACGGAACTGTGTAGTTACAAAGTCAGCATCTTTTAAGGCTTCTCTTCGATTTAGTGTTAGATGGATTTCGATTGGAACGTTTGCTTCTTTAACCATTCTTTTCGCAAGTGCGCCAACTATTTCTAGTTTTTCTTTTCCTTCTAAAATATCGACTAGCCAGATTTCACTGACAGGCAACTCTTTAATTCTTTTTATGAAACCTTCAATAAGTTCAGGAGTGTATGAAGATCCTCCGCCAATAGTAACTATTTTTATTCCTGAATGCATAAGTAGTTCCTACTTTCTTAATAGATTCTTATTAATTTCCTTATTTTGAATAATCTTTAATTCATCAAGTGCTGAAAGATAAGCTCCAATAACTGGAGAGTAGATTGGCTTTACGATATAAGCCGCTGGACAGATTTGTTTTAAACTTCTTGTGAATTCATTTAAAAACAGTGGTGATTCTGAAGTAAATACTCTTCCACCTACTACTACCGGTACAACATCGTCTTGAATTTGTACTTGTTTAATAACACCGGCTGTTTGTAGTCCGACATAGTTGCCCATTTTTATTAAAATATCTTGTGATACTTTGTCACCTTGTATTGCACACTTATTTACTAAAGCTGTCAATTCTCCAAATTTAATTCTATCAACGATATTCCTCGGATAAAATAAACCAACTATTTCAGCCATGTTTTTCTTTTCAAATAGTTTCGGAATTTCTGATTCAAGTATTGTCTTATCATGTGTGAGTTCTTCAGATCTGAAGGCATAGTGTAATGCTTCTCTGGCAATATCTAATCCCCCACCGTAAGTTCCTAAAGTGTACCCAATTGCTCTTAGGATTGCTTTTTTACCATTTTTATTTATCGCGCCTGAGTTTGTTCCTGTCCCAGCAATTGCGACAGCGCCGTAAGGGGTATTAAGTCCGCTTCTCATAATAATCCAAGCATCATTTACAACAATAAAATTCGTCTCTTTAAAGATCTCTTTACAAGCATTATTTAGAATCTCAAAATCAGATTC
>DAOVWR010000113.1 GCA_030636545.1 Mycoplasmatota bacterium | reverse complement strand
TTTACCGAATCAAAGTGCCCCTACCATAGTTTGGGTTTCTAGCTTGCGGGGTTTACCCGTTCCACCTTCATAGTTTCCTATAAAGCTCGTCTCTGTGGCACTTTTAAAGATACTCATACCATTTGACAGGTATTTTCTCGGCCGTCACTTACGTGCATAGAGTTATTGTTTCCTCTATCACAATCACTACAAGCATCTCAGCTTGTGCTAGCATGGACTTTCCTAACATTTCTGCTCGGTTACCCAGGTATTAATATTACTCTAGTTCTTCTTCTAATATATCTTCTAAGTCTTCAATGCAAGATCCACAAGTAATTCCGGCTTCTGTAATATCACCGATTATTTCTACTGTGTTAGCACCATTATGAATCGCTTCAAGTATTGTTTCATAGGTTATTTCTTGGCAATGACAGATTATTTGATCTTTGTCTCTCATAATACAACCTCTTTATATTGTTTTACTCTGGTTTTTTTGAAGGAGTTGGTCTAGGTGTCGGTTTTGGTCTTGGAAGTACTGCTTTTCTTGATAAGTCTACGCGACCTTTATCATCTATTCCAATAACCTTAACACTAATAATATCGTTTAGTTTAACAACATCTTCAGTTTTTTGTACTCTTTCGTGAGCTAATTTAGAGATATGACATAATCCGTCAGTACCTTTAAATATTTCCACAAAACAACCAAATTTTTCGATTCTTACAACTTTACCATTATAAACCTCACCAACTTTAGCAACTCTAACGATTTCTTCAATAATTTTAATTGCTTTAGCGATATCTACGTTATTAGTATGCATTATTGTAACTCTACCATCTTGTTCAATGTCAATTTTAACATTATTACACTGTTCAATGATTTTAGTGATTTGTTTACCACCAGGGCCAATAACATCTCTAATTTTGTCTGGATCGATTTGTAATAATCTAACTTTTGGAGCATGTTCTGAAACTTCTTCACGAGATTCTGCGATAATACTATTCATATTTTCTAGTATTTGAAGTCTAGCTATTTTAGCTTGTTCTAGCGCTTCAGCCATTATATCGTTTGTTATTCCGGCAATTTTTATGTCCATTTGAAGAGCAGTAATACCATCTTTTGTTCCAGCAACTTTAAAGTCCATGTCACCATTGTGATCTTCCATACCTTGGATATCAGTAAGAATTGAGTATTCTTCACCTTCCATAATTAGTCCCATTGCGATTCCCGCAACTGGAGCTTTAATAGGTACACCAGCAGCCATTAAACTCATACTACCAGCACAAATTGTAGCTTGTGAACTTGATCCGTTACTTTCTAATATTTCTGATACGACTCTAACAGTATAAGGGAATTCTTCTTCATTAGGCATTACTTGTTTTAAAGCTCTTTCACCAAGCATACCATGTCCGATTTCTCTTCTACCTGCGCCCATATATCTTCCTGTTTCTCCAACACTATATGGAGGGAAATTATAATGTAACATAAATTTCTTTTCTTCTTTTTCAGCAATACCATCTATTATTTTATGTTCTCTAAGAGATCCTAAAGTCGTTAATGCTAAGGCTTGAGTTTGACCTCTTGTAAACATTGCAGAACCATGTGTTCTAGTAAATAAATCAATTTTTGATTCAAGTGCTCTTAATTCATTAAGTTTACGACCATCTGGTCTAACTTTGTCAATACTGATTAATCTTCTTAATTCGTCTTTTACGATATCATGACAAACAGATCCAATATCAGATTTCATTTTATTAAGGTCATCTTTGTCCATACCTTGGTTATCTTCTAAGTATTTTTCAATAATTGCATCAGTAACAGCTGTGATTCCTTCGTCTCTTGCTTGTTTTTCTTCAGTTTGAACAGCTTTTACCATATCTTTTTCAACTATTGCTTTGATTTCAGCAAAGAACGAAGGGTCTACTACTTTATAATCGTATTCCTTTTTCTCTTTTCCTACTTCGGCGATAATTTCTTCTTGGAATATAACAAGTTTTTTAATCCAGCTATGTCCGAAGTTTATAGCTTCAAGCATATCTTCTTCACTAACCATTGCAGCACTTGATTCAACCATATTAACAGCGTATTTAGTACCTGCTACAATTAATTCGATATCTGATAATTCTTGCTCTGCGGCAGTTGGGTTGACCACTAATTTACCATCAACTCTACCAACGTTAACACCAGCTATAGGACCATCAAATGGGATTTGACTAATTCCTAAAACAATACTACTACCAAACATTGCTGTCATTTCTGGTGAACAATCTTGGTTACCACTCATTACTTGGTTAATTACTTGTACTTCATTTCTAAATCCATCAGGGAATAAAGGTCTAAGTGGGCGATCAATTAATCTTGAAGTTAATGTTTCGTTGTCACTTGGTCTTCCTTCTCTTTTTAAGAATCCGCCAGGGATTTTCCCGCCAGCATACATCTTTTCTTGATAAATGCACATTAATGGAAAGAAATTCATTGGAACTGGTTTTTTTGAAATTGCGACAACACTTAATAGTGCTGTATCTTCATATCTTACTAATGCTGCTCCTGCAGCTTGTTTCGCAACTTCTCCAATTTCGACAATTAGCTTTCTGCCATTAAAATCCATTTCGAATATTCTTACGTCAGTCATATTCATTTTCCTCTTTTCTTTTTCTTTTCTTATTTTTTGTTTTATTCAATTTAATATAATACCATAAATGCCCTAAAAAACCTAGTAATAATACTTTTTGTTGGTTTTCAATTAGATTCAAATAAAAAATGCAAATTACTTTGCATTTTTATTTGTAATATATTGAATGAACATATCTATCGTTGTACTTAAACAACTGACCGCATATTCTGTATTATCAGTATGCGTATAACCAAGTCTTAAAGCCATTTTTTGGGTAGCAGAAACCATCACTTGCGATAAAAAACTATAAGCTATTTCTTTATCAAAGTCGGGTTTAATTGATCCATCTTCTACTCCTTCTTTGCGATGCTGTCTAGCAACGCCTTGAGGCTCGTCTGCTGGTTCGGGTGCGCCCTGATGGTGTCGGCGCCATAGTGAACCTGGTTCACGCCGCGCTCCTTTACCATCGACGGTATCCTGAACACCCCGTTCTTCGTGGACTCCTGGAACCTCACTGTGATCTCCATTGGCACGTTGACTGGCGTGTAAGGTATCGGCTTGCCTGTTGAGTTACGGGCATCAACCTGTTTGCTGTCAATCTCT